>NZ_DATMYY010000395.1:0-6359 GCF_035560735.1 Methanospirillum sp. | reverse complement strand
TTTCCAACTGATCTAAATCCCGGACATCCACTAACCACCGGAAGATCACTCCGGGCAGGTAGTACTTAATTCTCATGGGTCCAATATTCATACTAACAGGGTTGTATCTCTCAATAGCCCTGGTGGGGAAGGTATGCTATGTTAAATCAGCATGTATTGTGGAGATCTCTTATCTTCACCATTTTTCTTGGAATAATCCTGTTCCCGGCAGTAAACGCTGACGGATCTGGAACTGCAGTTGATAACAAATCTGCGACGCAATTAACGGGTAATGTAGCACCTGGGGCCACGCAGGTGGCGTATACCTCTTCCGGCGCTCCATATGTTCCTGGCGAAGTGATCGTCAGGTACAAGAAACCGTCCGGCGGGGTATCAGCAGAGAGTGTTATGTCACCCGGTCTCATGGCAATGGGAGCCGAATTATCTGATGATTTCTCAGCGGAAGGCCTGAAAAATATGCAGATGATCCATACCGGAGAGAATGTCACTGTTCAGCAGGCGGTCACTGAACTGACCAATTCATCCTTTGTTGAGTATGCAGAGCCGAACTACATCGTGTCCCTGATGCCAAACGAGAACTCAACACCACCTGGACCAGAAAAACTGAGTGCTGAATCGGTATCTGGCGGACCAAATGATCCCAGGTTCAACGAGCAGTGGGCACTCTACAACACTGGGCAGGACGGAGGAACAAGTGGCGATGATATAAATGTCATTCCTGCCTGGGCAAAGACAACCGGTTCTGACTCAATCGTAGTGGCAGTCATTGATACCGGTACTGATTACAATCATCCTGATCTAGCCCAGAACATCTGGACAAACCCAAAAGAGATCCCTGGAAACGGGATTGATGATGATGGCAACGGGTATGTCGACGATGTCCATGGATGGAACTTTGTCAGCAACACCAATGACCCCATGGATGACAACGGCCATGGAACCCATTGCGCAGGAGTGATTGGAGCAGTTGGAAACAATGGCGTTGGCATCTCCGGTGTCAATCAGAAAGTCAGGATTATGCCGCTCAAAGTTCTTGGAAAAGACGGTAACGGAGACATGGCAAGCATAATCAAGGCATTTGCATATGCACGGACAATGGGAGCGAATGTCATCAGTTGTTCATGGGGAGGAACAACCCGCAGTGAAGCTCTCGGCGATGCTATTTCACAGACCAGTCTTCCGATTGTCTGTGCTGCCGGAAACTCCGGAGTCAATACTGATATTATCGCCCAGTATCCTTCCTGCTTTGACAGTCCTCAGATTATTTCTGTCGCTGCAAGTGATGCCAAAGATGGAATTCCGTCATACTCTAACTATGGTCCTACTTCGGTAGATGTCGCAGCACCTGGTGACTGGATCCTCTCGACATATCCGACAGCTCTTGGGTATGACTATATCAAGATGAAAGGAACCTCAATGGCTACCCCGCAGGTATCAGGCCTGGCTGCACTCCTCCTCTCGGTCAATCCGAGCCTTTCGACTGATCAGATCAAACAATTGATCCTGAATAATGCTGATCAGGTCTCTGCATTTTCAGGAAAAGTAGTATCTGGTGGCAGGATAGATGTAGGAAAGACCCTTAATGCTGCGACTGGCGGGACACCCACACAAGTGCCGACTGCAGCGCCTACTGCAACACAGACCGTTCCTACCCAGGTTCCAACACAGGCACCTACGGTAATACCAACAGCCACACAGACTCCTGCACCAACCCAGGTTCCAACTCAGGTACCGACAGTACTACCAACCGCAACACAAACAATTGTCCCGACCCAGATTCCAACTCAGGTTCCAACGGTAATACCAACTGCAACTCAGACTTCAGGTCCCTCTGTTGCAGTTCAGCCTCTTCAGGGTCAGTCCAATCAGCCCCGTGATCTCAACAATGACGGGAAATACGAAGACCTGAATGGTGATGGTATCTGTAATCAGACAGATGTAGAACTTTATTTCAGGATGATCGAATGGATTGCGGCTTTTGAGCCTGTCTCTGCGTTTGACTTTTCAGGAAACGGTAGGATAGACTTTACTGATATCCTTACCCTTTATAAGAGCATCAAGTAAGCAACCAATAATTGTATAGTGCCAACCGTTTCTGGAATCATCCGGAACGGTCTGGTTTCTAAATCTTTTTTAGTGCTTTAGGATTACCTGCTAATCAAAATCAAGTATTCTTGGGTATTCCAAATCAATAGCCTCGTTTAAGGCGATTTTTCCTTTTAAGGAATTAACATCAAAACACCGACAATAAACATCAGCGTAGCAAAAAAATACCTGAGAATTTTTGCAGGACACCGGTGTGCATATTTTACTCCCACAATTGAAAGGGGAATCGTTGTTGCTACGAGAACTCCCCACTGAACGAGATCAACATACCCTATAGAGTATGGTGGCAGACCTGCAACTCCGAGTCCATGCCAGAGATATGTTGCTACGGCTCCTGCCGATGAGAATATCAGACAGGCTGAAGAAGTTCCGATTGCAGTGTGAACCGGATAATGCAGAAGAAGAACCAGAATCGGGACCAGGACAACGCCTCCTCCTACACCGGCAAGGCTCGTGATGTTGCCGATACAAAACCCGATAAAGAGAAGCACAGGCAGCGACTGTCTGGGAGGGCATACTGAACATTCTTTTACATTCCATAGCATTCTGACAGCCATCAGGGTCACAAGCACGGCAAAAAAAGTTTTGAGAACCTGACCTGGCAGAAATGTTGCAATTGTCCCGCCCGTGACTGCCCCGACAACTGCTGCAACCCCCATGGGTATTGCAGTCTGCCAGTCAACTGCTCCCTTTCGATGATGCCCGAGTGCTGATGTCATCACTGTCGGAAGTGTGACAGCAAGACCGGTTGCAAAAGCAACCCTGATGGCAAGGGTACTATCAAGTCCGTCGCCAACGAGCAGCCAGTACTGCACCGGCACCATGATGAAACATCCGCCGACGCCAACCATGCCTGATGCGAATCCGGCTACTGATCCGGTTGTGATCAGAGAAAGCAGGTAGAGTATAATATCCATGAATAGACCGGTCTCCGGTGTTGATGATACTTCTCACAGGGTATTTGTGTCTCTCTACATATTGCTCTGCGCCCTGTCATTGGGAGGATCGCTGGTATGATACCGGTACAGGTCAGGTACTAGAGTATGTCAAAACCCGCTCTCCTTCTTATTGATATGCAGAATGATTTTGTCCTTGAAGGGAAACCACTTCAGGTCAAAGGAGCTTGCTCAATAATTCCGAAAATACAGAATGTCCTGGATCAGTTCAGATCTGCCGGTCTCCCGGTATTTCATGTTGTGCGTATTCATCGTCCAGATGGTTCAGATGTTGAGATCATGCGCAAAGAACTCTTCCAAAAAACCCCGTTTGCTGTTGAAGGAACCCCTGGTGCAGCAGTGATACATGAACTTGCACCACTGGAGAGTGAGTACCTACTCCCCAAGATCAGGATGAGTGCATTCATTGGAACCGGGCTTGATCTGACCCTACGAACACTGGGTGTGGACACAATTGTTGTTGCTGGTATTCAGACTCCGAACTGTATCAGGACAACGGTCTTTGATGCCATGGCATACAATTATCATACTTTTCTGGTTACAGATGCAACCGCTGCCCAGAGTGATGAGATTCACCAGAGTAATGTAAGGGATATGGCCAACATCGGAGTGCAGATAATACGATCTACAGATATTGTGTCCTGTCTGGAATGGTAACCCGTTTGGCAGGTGTCAGTTTCTGAAATCAGGTATCTCCGATGATATCATGAACCTTTTTAAGGAATTCGTCGCCTTTGAATGGCTTTATGATGTATCCAAGTGCCCCTTCCTTTAGTGCCATGTCAATCATCCGGTAATCATCTGCTGCTGTGCAGATCAGAACCCTGACTGCAGGATCTACCTTCTTCAGTTGCCTAAGGGTCTGAATTCCGTTGAGGTTCGGCATTATTATATCAAGAATAACAAGAACAGGCCTGAGTTCCTGATACTTCTGCAGTGCCTGAACTCCATCTTCAGCTTCAACCACTGTGCATCCTGCATGGTACAAAAACAGGCCCTCAATTTCACGGGCTAGTTCAGCATCGTCCACGATCAGGATCCTTCGCTTATCGCAGAACTGTTCAGTCATATAGACAATTACCTAACCTTGTATCCGACTTTGATGAGTTCTTTTTTGATATATTCCTCTGATTCTTCTCCAGGTCCTGAAACATTTACAACAATCCCGTTGTAGGTATCTCGGAGCAGTGAATCACTGCTGTGTAGTGCAAGTGTTCCGGTGATATACCCTGCCTGATTTCCTTCTGTAGAACAAATATCCATGATCCTGCATCGGTAATATTTACACTGGGCCGGGCTGTCTGTATGAATGGTACATCCAATCCTTCCCTTCCCGAGTGGACGCAGAAATCGGCACGCAGTTGGGTTCTGATCAGAAAAAGTGTGATCATCAAACCAACCTCGTTTGTCAGAATCTACCTCTGCTGAAAACTCTGTACCGGTGCTGACACAGCAGCAGTCAAATGTGTACTGGCCGGTCTGCTTCTCGATAACAATGTAATCGCCCAGATACATACAACAGGTACCGCATATCCGGCACTCAAAACCCATACTGAGTATTGATGTTGCTCATATTCATCATCATCACCCGGACTTTATGGTGCAGTATACCATCCGCTCTGCACCACTCTGCGTATCTTCATTACCTCTGCCCTCTAATCACCTGAGTGGTATCAATGCGCAGCGATGACGTCAAGGAAGGGTATGCCCGTGCACCCAACCGGTCACTAATAAGATCCCTTGGGATCACTGAAGAAGAGATGAACCGGCCGTTCATCGGAATCGCAAACTCGTGGAATACCATTGTTCCGGGTCACACACACCTTCGCCAGCTGGCTGAGCGGGTCAGGGAAGGCGTTGCAGCCGGGGGAGGAACCCCGTTTGAGTTCAATACCATCGGGATCTGCGACGGTATAGCGATGGGACACGAGGGAATGCGGTACTCTCTCCCGTCACGGGAAAATATTGCAGACTCTGTCGAACTAATGATCAAGGCCCACCGATTTGATGGTATTGTCTGTATCTGCACGTGCGACAAGATTGTTCCCGGTATGCTCATGGCTGCAGCCAGGTGCAACATTCCAGCAATCGTTTTAACCGGTGGAAATATGCTGCCCGGTCATCATCAGGGGTGTGAGATCTCACTGACTGACATCTTTGAAGGTGTCGGAAAGGTTGCAGCCGGGACCATGAGCGAAGATGAACTCAAGGAGATCGAGGCAGCAGCAATGCCTGGATGCGGAAGCTGCCAGGGTTTGTATACCGCTAACACCATGGCCTGTATGACCGAAGCGATGGGAATGTCCCTGCCTGGCTGTGCTGCCGTTCCTGCAGTGTTTGCAGAAAAACTCAGGCTCGCTTACTCCTCCGGTGTTAGATCTGTTCAGCTTGTCAACCAGCAGATCTTACCCCGGTCACTCATCACCCCGGTCAGTCTGCGAAATGCCATCAGGGTTGATATGGCTCTAGGAGGGTCAACCAATACAGTACTGCACCTGATGGCTGTCGCTCAGGAGGCTGGAGTTCCATTCTCTCTGGATGAATTCAACAAGATTGGAAACGAGGTTCCTCATATTGCCGCCATGCAGCCCGGAGGTCCGCACTCGATGTACGATCTCTTCAAGGCAGGTGGAATCCCTGCAGTCTTCAAACAGCTTCGCAACCATCTGGAGCCCTGTCCAACCGTATCAGGCAGAACTGTACACGAAATCGCAGACCGTGTAACATACATTGACGAATCCGTGATTCAGGCGGTATCAAATCCGGTGCATGCTGCCGGAGGTCTTCGCATTCTGAAAGGGTCACTTGCACCTGATGGTGCTGTTGTAAAATGTGGTGCAGTCAGGGACGAGATGTGGCGACATACCGGACCTGCACGGGTCTTTGACGGGGAACCGGCAGCAATGAAAGCGATCCTTGCCAGATCAATAACTGAAGGAGAAGTGATTGTTATCAGGGGAGAAGGGCCGAAGGGAGGTCCGGGAATGCCTGAAATGCTCTCACCGACATCTGCCCTGATGGGACTTGGGTACAACCGGGTGGTCCTTGTCACCGACGGGAGGTTCTCAGGTGGCACGCGAGGTCCGTGTATCGGTCATGTGGCACCAGAAGCTGTAGCAGGTGGCCCAATCGGACTAGTCAGGGATGGCGATCAGATCCAGGTTGATCTCCATGAACGAAGGATCGATCTCATGGTTTCACCTGCAGAACTGGACGAACGCAGAAAGACCTTCAAACCGATAATCAAGGAATTAGATGGAATACTAGCCAGGTATGTCGCCGCTGTCGGTCAGGCTG
>NZ_DATMYY010000394.1:0-4038 GCF_035560735.1 Methanospirillum sp. | reverse complement strand
CAGGCACCCTAATCTCAAACCTCGCTCCATTTCCGGGGACACCCGTTTCAATGATGGTTATCCCGGTGATATCCAGAATTTCTCGTGAAAGATTAAGTCCCAACCCGGTATGTTTATAATATTCCCGTCTGAAAATTTTCGATTTATATTCAGCCGGTATCCCTACCCCATCATCCTCAATGATGATGGTGTATCCCTCTTTTCCTTCAAATCCGGAGAATCGAATCCTGGTGATCGTCTCACCATATCGCTTTGCATTATCAACAAGATTTAAAAAAACTTTCTCGATCAGTGGGTCTGCATAAACCTCAACCCCTGATATATCAATTTGAATCTGAATCGGACTGATATCAATTGTTTTGATCGAACGGGAGATCACTTTGCTGACATCCTGCCAGATTGGTGAGCGTACACCGATGTCCTGGTAATCCCGGGTGAATAATATCTGTTCCTCTATATTTATTGCAGATGCCTGTGCTTTTTCTAAAAATCCTTTCACCGGTTGATTCAGGTCCTCCTCCAATGAAAAATTAAGGTAACCAAGAACAACCTGGAGATCATTACCGATATCATGTCTGGTGATACTTGATAACAGGTTGAGTTTTGCATTTGCCTGGTATAACGCATCCTCAGCCAGTTTGCGTTGCGTAATATCGATAAGCGAAATAATGACTTTCTCAAGTGTCTGTTCAAAGCCGGGAACAACGATCATCTTGAGCAATACAATCCTTTTCTCACCGGTCATGGTCTGAACGGGAATTTCACATTCAAACTCGGTTTTCCCAGAGATCAGGGTAATAATCTCCTCCCTGAAGGATCTGAATGAATCAGATGCAAAGATGGTTGAAAATCCGCTCGAAAAATCCGTTTTGGATTCTGCCTTGAATAACAGCAGGGTAGCACGGTTTATTCGGGTTACATCCACCATCAGGGCACATGATTTAACTTCATCAGGGTGAGTTTCAAACCAGCTTCTGAAATCCTCGACACCTTCTTCTCGTTTCTTGTCAATCCAGTCCCTGATACTAGAGAAGTCTTCCTCACACAGGGAAATTGGAGATTCATCAAACAGGACGCGATATCTTTCCTCACTCTCCCGCAAGGCTTTTTCTGCCCGTTTCCGTTCCGTTATGTCGCGGATCTGGGCTAGGGCACCGATTTGTCCCTGATACTCGAACGGCACTTCTTTTACCCCTACATAAACCGGAGTTCCATCAAGTTTCAGGTAAATCTCTTCAAGGAGTTCGGTTGGTTTCTGATTTTCGTTGCCACTATTTATCCGTTCACGGACACTCTCATGAAATGCAGGGTCGATACGATCAATGAAATCTGTTCCCAATAGTTGATCTGCTGAATCGGCACCAAGTAACTTCAAGGCGGCGTTATTGAGGTACCGGAACCGGTTATTCGTTTGTATGTAAATCGCATCAGGGGCGCTGTCTACAAGAATCCTGAAGTTCTCCTCGCTCTTTGCCCGCTCCTGATGAGCCATGACGATTTCTTCGAGTTGTGTGCGCAATTCCTCTTCGCTCTGCTTGAGCGCTTCCTCGGCTCGTTTCCGTTCGGTAATGTCAGATGCGATTCCAATGAGACCATAGACCCTGCCCTCTTCATCAAAGAGCGGATTGGTATTAACATCTAAAATTATGCCATTGACATTTACTTGTAATGATTGTGGCTTTCCACTTAGGGTTTCTTTACATGCAGTAATGATATCTGGATATTCTGCATACAAATCATCAACCCGCTGTCCCATAACCTGATTTGGTTCAAGACTTAAACTCCTCAGACCAAGTCCTTCGGAGAGGGTAAACCGCATCTTTTTATCAATTGCAAAGAGTATTACCGGGATATTTACTATCACGGTTTCCAGACGGTTCTTACTATCACGTAAGGCATCCTCCATTTTCCTGCGTTCAGTTATATCATATGTAATTCCCAGGATGCGGTCTATATGATTCTCCCGGTTACGAAGAGGTACCAGCGATGAATGGAAGATATGATTTCCATTAGGCAGGGCTAGTTCAATCTCGTCTTCATAGATATTTCCTGATTCCAAACACCGACGGTACTTGGCATTTACTGCCTGACCAACCTCAGGAGAGACGGTTTCATCAACGTATTTTCCGATAAGATCACTTTTGGCGATACCCACACTCTTCTCCAGTGCCGGGTTAACCTCAAGGTTCTTAAATCGGCCATCCTCTGTTACTTCCAACAGGTAGATGCCTTCTGATACATTATCGAAAATCTCCCTGAATCGTTGTTCGCTCTTTTGGAGTGCCTCATCTGCTTCCTTGCGGTTGGTAATATCAAACGCAATACCCATGAAATAACTAAAATTCCCGGTAGTATCCCTTACAACATTCCCACGGGAGACATGCCAGCGATATTCTCCTGATGTTTTTCTGACACGATATTCTATCCCCTGGGTGGTGTAACCTTCATCAAGGGTGAGACGAAAAACCGCCAGGAGCTGGTGGATATCATCCGGATGGATTAGGGGTTGGAATGGATGGCCTATAAGCTCATCAGGACTGTAACCAAGAACCGTTTGAAAGGAAGGAGAAACATAGAGGAATTCCCCTTTAGAATTCAGTGTATAAATAAGATCGTGACTATTTTCTACAATAAGCCGATATTTTTCCTCACTTGCCCGCAAGGATGCCTCTGCCCGGTTGCGGGCTGTTATGTCCCAGCCTTCAGCAATGAGGAGAAGGGTATTCCCATGGGGATCTCTCACTGGTTTCAGTGAAAAATCGATATTTATCAGGTTTTTACCTAATGGATGGGTGGTTTCGAACCGTACCACCTCGCCGTCCCTGACACGGGGGATCGCTTTTTTTAACTGTTCCTGCTGGGTAGGATCGTGTGTCCACCATGTTGTAAGCCAGAATGGTTTTCCCAGTTCTGTTCCTGGATCTTTATGCTCATCCTGGAGATATTTGGTTGCAACTGTGTTGATTTCTATCAGGATTCCCTGAGGATCCAGGACAGCCATCAGGTGGAATGTCTGGTTAAAAACAGCCCGGAATTGCTCCACACTTTCCTGCAGGGCTTTTTCCTTTTCTTTCAAATCATGAAGGATTAGGTCATATGGCCTGGTCAGACTGATGACGACAAACGCCCGGTAGAACAGATAGACTGATATGAGTCTGAAGAGGTGTCCGAGCATGTTCATGAAACCAAAAACCGAGACATAGGAGGTGAATGCCAGTTCTCCAAGAATGAGGAATACCTGTGCAGCGATGATAAATTTCCAGACTTCATTATCAAAGTGTTTCCGTTTATGGTACAGGATAATGATCGTGGCAATAAGGAAGAGTGGGATGAGATACTCGCTTGTAATCTTGAACCGGGTGAGCCCGATGCCTTCAATGTAGCAGGGTGGGAAGATTTGCCAGATAAAGATGCTCGCAAATATCAATGTAATGGCTGCAGTGCAAGTTGCAATGACGATATCTGCATCATATTTCCGGTCTTTGATAACCGTCCTGCCAATGAAGAGTGACCCTATAAAGAACGAGATGCTTTGGAAGTATCGTGCTGCTATCCAGAGTTGGGTAGGGAGATCTGTATTGTTGCCGGGAAAAACTCCCATCCCTTTATACGCAAGTGTATGAACAAGATCAATTCCTCCAATAAAGAGGAATGAGATGCCCAGAATAAGGAAAAATGCATCGTTGATGACACCGCGGGTATTCCATATTATAATGAAGATTGAGAATGCAACTGCGATCCCGGCGAGTTCAATGGCTCCATGAAAGAGAAGGTAATTTCGGAGACTGATATAGAAGAGACCAACAAGGACAATTACGATGAAAGTAATCTGAAGAAGGCCTGCCGGGCTGGTGAGGTTTTTCAGGTCTTTTCGCACTATGGAGTGAATATCTGTCATTGTTTATCTTGCCTATTACCGATATGCTTCTATAAGGTTTTTACCTGATAAGGGTATTTCAAAGATCTATGGGTCTGGAAATTTCATGTAATGGAAAAAGGAATGGATCTTTTTTTGGCTTATCTGCAGAATCTTAACAG
>NZ_DATMYY010000393.1:0-4793 GCF_035560735.1 Methanospirillum sp. | reverse complement strand
GAATATGAGGTGTCTTTGCTAAAACTTTGAGTTTAACTCGGTTTCATTGTAAAATGAGATGAAAAGGGTATTCAACTCTCTATTGCTCTCATCTTTTCTTGTATCAGGCAAACAGATTTGTGATTGAATGAGCCATATTTTCAAAACCGGTAGACAGGAGTACACCTGGATCAATCCCAAGGATCGGGAAGATGAAGATAAAGTATGCGAATGTACCAATACTGCTCCCGACATTTGCAAGTGCAGCAACAAGCACCACCTTAAAGAGTGGAATCTTTCGCATCTCCGCAAATGACTCGGCTGAGAAGATCTTCTTCACATCTGATGGTCTTGGTTTTCTGATTTTGGCTTCCACAATCGCTGAGAACCATCCTGCTGCGATAAGCGGGTGCAGAGCAGAAATTGGTGAGACCAGAAATCCGGTTATAGCTGAGAGGGGATGCCCGCCTGCAAGAAGAGTGCACGCCATTGTGGGGATTCCATGAATGACAACCCAGTACATAAGTGCAAGAATGAGCACATCAGTTCCGACTCCTGAGAAAATAATGGCCAGGATCATCAGGGCGAAGATGATCATTACAGCAGCCGCAAATATCTTTCCCCAAGGCCGTGTTTTAATCGTCTCAACCAGATCAGGCATTGGTGGAAGAGAGTTTGGTTCTTTAAGAAATCCTTCAATGCCTTTTCTGTGACCAGCCCCTACCACTGCTAGAACCCGTTCATGGGTCTGTCCAAGCCTGATAAGATGATAAGACATGTAAGCATCACGCTCTGAAATTAAAGCATATGCTCCCCTGGGAGAGAATTTGTGGAATTCCTCCATTGCCACTGTGACAAAGTCCTCTTTTTTAAGTTCTTCTATGTCTATCATCTCACTTGCATCTTCAGCAACCACAAGCGAGCCTGCAAGGGCATAAAACATCTTGAGTTTTTCCAGGATTGACATGGAAGCCCAGAACCGGTGAAGGGTCACCCTGATATCCCGATCAATCAGGGCGAGTTCAATTCCCTTCTCTTCTGTCTCTTTGATGGCCGCTTTCATTTCAGCGCCGGGTTCAACTCCCACATCCATTCCAATTTTTCGTTGGATATATGCCAGAACCCATTGAATAAGGAGTTGATTGAAGTTTTTTGCCTGTAGAATCTCTTCGATATCAGGATTCTGCTGTTGTTGCTTCAGGCCGTTGTATCTCCCCTGATCCAGTTCAATGGCAACTACGTCCGGGTTCCACTCCCCGATTGCTTCGACTACTTCGTCGACACTCTTCTGCGAGACATGTGCTGTCCCAATAATCCTAATCTCACCCATTCATAATCCTCATACCTTCACCGTCGATGACCACCAGTTTTCCGGCCGGGATCTGCTCCCGGGTTAGAACTTCCGCAATACGCTCTTCTTCGGCTTTCTCTGCTTGCTGCCGATCTATTAAATCATGTACTAATCTGTTCACTGTCACAGGATCCATTGCATCTTTATCAATTCCTATTCCATTACAGGGAGATACTATCAGATTTTCATTATCTATCATGAATGGATAAGTCCGGCATATCCAGGGGCGGGATTGATAAATTAAACAACCGTATTCTCCAAGAAATCTGCATCTGTCGCCTTCTCTCCGGATAGCCCATCCAAGGGTATACATGCGCTCCCCTTCCTGAATAAAATCCGGATAGGGTTCTGCAATCTCATCAAAGGTAAGTGATGTGGCAGCCATAATCACCTTGACTTCCGCCGGGCTTACAAGGACAAGGTTAGATTGCTGTTCAATCTCCCTGCAACATGCACCACATCTGATACAGGTGAAAGGGTTTTTTCTGATCTCTGTGGATAAGTACTGGTCAGAAATTCTATTCAACCCTGGCAAATCTTTTCAAAATTCTCAAAAATTCGGTAACCTTCAAAAGTATGGCTGACCTCTGGATGCCACTGGACGCCAAAGATGGGGAGATCCTGATGTCGCAGTGCCTCATTTCCGCAGATATCAGACGTTGCAAGCCTGATAAATCCGGGTGGCGCTTTGATTACCTCATCAGCATGGGATGCCCATACCTGCATAGTTTCAGGATATCCTTGAAGGATCTGATCATGATCAATTACTGAAAGTGTGACTGCACCATATCCTCCCATACGTCCAGGTTTCACCTCTCCTCCGAACTTTGTAGCGATGATATGGAGCCCTAGACAGATACCAAGCACAGGAATTTGCAGATCCAGATATTCAGCAGATCTACCTGCACGGCCAATCTCTGGCCCTCCACCAAGAATAACCCCACGAAATCTTGATGTGATCTCCTCAGGGGGGGTGGTATTTGGAATCAAGACCGATTCAATATCAAGATCTCGAAGTGCCCTTGAGATAAGATGGTTAAACTGACCATAATTATTGACCACAGCGATGGGGAGCATCTCCCCATATTTTAGCGTGCTGACTACAAAGGTTTTGAGGGGCAGTATGTTGTGACAAACTTAAGGATAGCCTCCTTGATCTCTGGAAGCTGATAGCCCAAAAGATGGGCAAGAAAGATCGCTCCTCCTGCTCCCATCCCTTCTTTTACTTCTCCAATACAGTATCGGACGAGACCTGAGTGACCAATAGATCCGAAATCAGGGTTTACTATGGTGAGTGGTGTCCCGATTTGTGTAGCAATATCTATGCAATTTGCATCTTTATCATCTTGCACATAGATTGTCGTGACCACATCTGGAACAGATACTCCCAATTCTTTTATAATTGAAGCTACAGCAAGCATTTGTGTTCCCCCGGCAAGGTAGAGTTTACCTGAATATGTACTGGCTATACCTGCAACAACCGCCATCATCGGATCACCTGCCTCTGTGATAAGTTCAAGTGGGTCAATTTTTCTAGAGGTTTCAATTCTTTGCAGAACTGTTGCAACGATCTCCTCTTTGAGTTCTTTTGGGCTCTTAACTGCAGCACTGCTGACATGGGCCTGGTACCCTCCCGCACGAAGTACACAGAGCGCTGTTGTGGTTCCTCCCGGGACACATTCTCCTATAACCAATGTATCATAGGTTTTAGAGAGGAATGATCCAGCCCATTGACCTTGTGAATATAGCCGTTTTGCATCTGGAACTGCAGTCGTGACTCTGGGATCCTGTCCTGGTTGTGAATAGAAGTCAAGGCAGGGAACAGTAGGTCTGTGCATAAGGCCGGCATTAATGAACAGAACTGGAAACCCAGCCAGTTCTGCCATTGATCTGGTGATGGAAGCAGGGGTTGGGCATCCAGTTCCCGTGTTGGGTGTTATATTGCAACTGGTTATCTTTCCCTGTATGATCAGTTCTGCATCCAGATTTGGGACCATGAGAGATCCCTGTGGGTCTGGGCCGGCACCTGAAAGACCTGGTACAGTTGAGAGGAGAGTATTTGCAAGAACACCACAAAAAAGGGGTGATTTTGGGGTGTGGGTATGTGATCTGGAGAGAATTGTCATACTCACCGGTTGGCATCATTGATGCATGAATCTGCCTGCATCAAAGACCTGTCATGATAAACCAAGTACAAGCATTACTTCTATTCCTGCCAGCAATGATAGGTACATAAGCTTATGAATCTCCTGCACCCTTTTATCGCCCTGCTTCAGTTTACTACTGTTCTCCCTCTTGGGAAAATGGCTCCTTTTGAATCATTTTCCCGAAATGTCTGGATATATCCACTTGCCGGGTATGTAACCGGTGGGATTGCAGGTACAGTTCTTTTCATCTTATCAGCTCCTCCCCTTGTTTCAGCAGGTGTCGGATTAGCTGTTCTTCTCTTAATCACAGGTTGTAACCATCTGGATGGACTTCTTGATTTTGGCGATGGTCTTATGGCACATGGTAGCCGTGAGATCAGGATACGGGCACTTACTGACCGGACAATAGGCACCGGGGGAATAGCTCTCGGGATTATGGTCACCCTGCTCTCCTGGGGGTCTCTTGCATCTGTGCATCAGCCATGTGTTGCAATTCTTCTAGCAGAGGTTGGAGGGAAGTATAGTATGGCTGTTATGACGATTTTTGGCAGACCGTTTCATGACGGACTTCATGCAATGCTTCACAAGTATACTTCTTCATGGTTTGCCATACTCTCAACTCTTCTTCTTCTCCCGCTTCTGCTCCTCCCTGTTTCGATCAGATCTATGGGTCTTGCATTTATGGTGATGGTAACAATCCCGGCAGTACTTATTATCCTTGCAAACCGGATTTTTGGCGGAGTCAACGGTGATGTTACTGGTGCGGCTGGAGAGATCACCCGTGCAGGTGTGTTAGTGATTTTTGCATGTTCTGCTATGGTGCCCGCACCGTCAGCTCTTGAGTTCTTATTTTGACCTATTTGGATCTGAAACGTGGAGTATATCCTGCATTAGCATCATCATCACAGGCGATTTCCGTCCCATCTCTGACAAGGGTGTTGAACTGCATCGCTGCTTCCATCAATGATTCGGGTGGCATCACACCAGTCCGGATCTGACCTGCAATTATGTCATATGGAGAGGGCATAATCCGCGCTCCCACTTTTACCCCCTTGCAATGGATACACAATCCGCATCTTGTATGCACTGCGAGCGTTCCTGAAGCGCATTCAACCTGAACTTTATCGCTGGATAATTCTCGGAGTATTGGGAGAGATTTCATGATATTGGATATCTATTTTCAGGATCAGTATATATCAGTTCGTTCATCGGGCTCTAAATCATAATTGGTGTCCGAGAAAGGGAATGGGCGAGTATGAAAACTATTAAAAAGAACTTCTATCAAATATGTAATACTCGCATAAATGGACTGTTAA
>NZ_DATMYY010000392.1:0-12603 GCF_035560735.1 Methanospirillum sp. | reverse complement strand
ATATAGTTCTCTATATTAGCGCAAGAATTATCACCGTTTGCTCTCTTATATCCTGATAATGAATCGGGATGAGCCTTTTTTAGCCGAAGGAAAGAACCTGGACAGTGATAGTATCCTGCAAGATCCATCCTACTACATCAACAGGGAGCTCTCCTGGCTTCAGTTCAACAGGCATGTGCTTGACGAGGCTAAAGACAAAAGTCATCCCCTGCTTGAACGGGTCAAATTCCTTGCTATCTTCTCTAATAACTTAGATGAATTCTTCATGATCAGGGTTTCAGGTCTCCATCGTCAGCTCGATGAGGGTGTGCTTAAGGCTCCTCCTGACGGGCTTACACCGGCCCGAATTCTTGACAAGATTTATGAAGACCTTTTCCCCTTGCTTGAAGAACAGGTGATAGTCTGGCATGATGAGATCATACCTGAACTCAGAGAACATGGAATTGTCATCCATACATATGAGACACTTGATGAGCAACAGAAACGTGACCTCAGAACATACTTCATCAAAGAGATATTCCCGGTTCTCACTCCCCTGGCATTTGATAAATCCCATCCCTTTCCATTTATCTCAAACCTCGCACTCAACCTTGCGATCATTGTAAGGGAACGGGGGGGTGAGGAGGATCTCTTTGCCAGGATCAAGATTCCAAACAAACTCTTCCCACGTCTATTGAAGATCCCTGATAAAGAAAATGGACCGAGGGCTCCAGGAGAAATAGAACTCGTCTTCCTGGAGGATGTGATATCTTCAAATCTTGACCTTCTCTTTCCTGGCCTGGAAGTTAGGGCATCATACCCATTCAGGGTTACCCGTGATGCTGATATAGAAATAGAGGAGGATGAAGCCGACGATCTCCTGACTGCTGTTGAGGAATCCGTTGGAAGAAGATGGGTCGGTGTTCCTTCACGAATTGAGGTCTCATCCTGGATGGACCAGACGGTCTGTGGTATGATGGGTGAAAAACTCGTTAAACACCCACATATGTTTTACAGGATCGCCGGCCCTATCGGGATGGCTGATCTTATGTGTATGCTTGACCTTGACCGGCCGGATCTGAAAGATGCTCCCTTTGTCCCAAGTATCCCGAAGGCTCTGGAGAACGAGAAGGCAATATTTAACGTTATTCGATCCCGGGATATAATGCTCTTCCACCCATATGAGAGCTTTCAGCCGGTAGTCAACTTTCTCAATCAGGCAGCAAAGGATCCTGATGTACTCGCCATAAAGATGACCTTGTACAGGACCGGAACCCGTTCCCCGATAGTGAGGGCTCTCTTAGATGCCAGGGAGATGGGAAAAGCTGTCTCTGTAGTTGTAGAACTTAAAGCCCGGTTTGATGAGGAGAACAACATCGGCTGGGCCAAAGCTCTCGAACATGCAGGGGTCCATGTTGTGTTCGGGATTATGGGCTTGAAAGTTCACTCAAAACTTTGTCTGGTGGTCAGACGTGAGCGGGACGGTATTGTCAGGTATGTTCATATGGGAACTGGCAACTACAACGCATCCACTGCCAGAATATATACCGATATTGGCCTTTTCACTGCAAACCCGGAGATCGGATCAGATGTCTCAAACCTCTTCAACAGTCTGACCGGGTACTCGAGATACATGGCATACAATCACCTGCTGGTATCTCCCAAGTACATAAGGCGTGGAATCATCTCACTCATCGAGCGCGAGATCAAGAGACAGCAGGAGTACCGGGACGGTCGTATCGTCCTGAAACTCAATGCCATTCAGGACGAGGAGATGATTCAGGCGCTCTACCGTGCCTCTATGGCAGGTGTAAAAATCGAACTTCAGGTCAGAGGGATCTGTTGCCTACGGCCTGGCATAAAAGGGATATCAGACAACATTTCAGTAAGCACAATCGTGGGAAGGTTCCTTGAACATTCACGTATCTATTATTTCCATAACGGGGGTGATGAGATCGTTCTTCTTGGCAGCTCTGATCTCATGCCCAGGAACTTAAACCGCAGAGTTGAGGTATTGTACCCAGTTCTTGATTCTGGGATCAAGCAGGAGATTATTTCTGAGATTTTACCGATCCACATGCGTGATACTGCAAAAGCACGTGTTTTGGGATCTGATGGGATCTATCATCCCAGAAAATCAATAAATGGGGATGAATTGATCAATGCACAGGAATGGTTCTTAAAGCACAGGGGGGTTTGGAACCAACAGGCGGCAGATGAGCCTGAGGAGACGGGTATTGGACGCAATGGCATCTAGATGCTGGATAAATCCTACAAGCAACACGAAACAAAGGAACAGAGTGAAGACCATATGGTGACTGTCCTGGGTATCGATCCCGGGTATGCAACAGTGGGATATGGAATCATCTCTGATGACAGGCGGACGCCTGGTGCTGATGAATGGGGATGTGTTAAGACCAGTAAATCAGATGGGGAACCACCAATACGGCTTGGACTCATCTACAAAGGAGTTACCAGTCTTATCGAGCGGTATAGTCCAGAGAGTATGGCGATTGAACGCCTCTTTTTTGCCAGGAATACAACAAGTGCCCTTCAGGTGAGTGAGGCACGGGGAGTTATCCTTCTCGCTGCAGTGCATCATGAAATTCCGGTAACCGAATATACTCCAAATCAGGTGAAAGTTGCAATAACCGGATCAGGATCCGCTGATAAAAAACAAATGCAGGAGATGATCACAAGGCTCCTCAGACTTCCTGAGATTCCACGCCCTGACGATGCTGCAGATGGTCTGTCACTTGCACTCTGCCATATCAACTGTTCCCGGGGTCGTCGATGATTGCACGGCTCAGGGGACCGGTTGTTGATGCCGGCGATGATTACATTATCATTGAGGCGGCAGGGGTCGGGTACCGCATACGTGTTCCCGAGACTTCAGCTGTAGCACTGAGAGGATCAAAAGAAGCAGTGATTCATACCGAGATGGTGGTAAGACAGGATGCAATTCTGTTATACGGATTCCAGACCGCTGATGAACTAAAAGTGTTCAGGATGCTGATATCAGTCTCCCGGGTCGGTCCCCAACTTGCAACCGCGATCCTTTCAAGACTCAGACCGGATCAGATTGCAGGGGCAGTTCTGGCTGGAGATTCACGACTGTTAGCAACTGTCCCCGGGGTAGGAAAGACAGGAGCCGAACGAATTGTGCTTGAACTCAAAAAGAAGGCAGCAATTCTCGCAGCAGATCTTGGGACTCCAGGCCAGGAAGGAGGGAACAATGCACAGGCAGATGCAGTGCTCGGGCTCATGGCACTTGGATATGGTCAGGGCGAATCTGCAGCAGCTGTTGGAAAAATGGATGCATCTGCACATGATGGAACTCCAGCAGGAATCATCAGGGAAGCTCTCAGACTCCTGAAAGATAAAGGAGAGAAGAATGAGTGAACCAGTCCTCGAACCGACAGCAAAGGAAGAAGACAGGGAAGAAAAAACGGTTCGTCCTTCTCTTTTGTCAGAATTCATCGGACAACATCAGGTAAAAGAGACCCTTTCTATCGCCATGGAATCAGCCAGGCTTCGAAGTGAAACTCTGGATCATGTACTCTTCTCCGGGCCCCCCGGTCTTGGAAAAACTACCCTTTCACATATTATCGCCAGAGAGATGGGATCAGCCATTGAGACCACTACAGGGCCTGTGATTGAGAGACCCGGGGATCTTGCTGCGATGCTCACCCCCCTGAAACAGAAGGATCTTCTCTTCATCGATGAGATACATCGGCTCACTCCAATCGTTGAAGAGATCCTTTACCCTGCGATGGAAGATTATGCCATCGATGTTATGATCGGGGAAGGGCCATCTGCCCGCTCAATAAGGCTCCCTCTTGAAAGGTTTACTCTCGTGGGGGCGACAACCCGAATCGGACTATTAAGTTCCCCTTTCAGGGACAGATTTGGGCTTATACTCAGGCTGGATCTCTATGAACCATCAGATCTTGCCACTATCATAACCAGGAGCGCTTCGATTCTGAAGATCCCTATAACACCAGAAGGGGCTGATGAAATTGCAAAACGAAGTCGTGGAACTCCAAGGATAGCAAACCGTCTGCTACGACGGGTTTATGATTATGCTATTGTCAGGGGAGACGGATCAGTTGATGGTCCAATTGCGGACCTGGCTCTTACATCGCTGGGTATAGACCGGCTTGGACTTGATGACCTGGACCGAAGGATCCTTCAGGTGATTGCAGGGGATTTTAATGGCGGTCCGGTGGGACTTAAGACAATCGCCATCTCAATTGGGGAAGAGACCAGGACGATCGAGGATGTGTATGAACCATTTCTTATCAGAATCGGATTTTTGAAGCGAACACCCCAGGGCAGGGAGACGACACAGGCTGCCATCAGTCATCTTACCGGATCAGGCCAGTCTGGCAGATCTTACTCATCACTTGACGATTATATCCTGTGACATCCCCTGCTTTCCGCAGGCAGGTAACCAGAAGACTTACTGGTATGTGTATCGTACCTGTAATTGACTCTTACCGATGATCACGATGAAGTCTCTCCACCTCATATTTTCTATACTCCTACTTCTGGTTTTTACCGGATGCGGTATGGCAGATTCCTCTATAAGTAATAACTCGACGATTCTGAACAGTTCACCCGGTACTGCTCACGCGGAGCTTTTAAACACAGCAGATCTTGCAATTATTGCCAGCATCACTCCAAGAAAAGCAGAGATGGGATCACCATTCTCAGCAGCAATCGTAGTAGTAAATACAGGACCTGCAGCTGCTGATCAGATAAAAATTGATTATTATCTGGTTCAGAATGTCTCTGGTGCGAAACCAATCTGGATTCATCAGAAGACAACAGAGAAGATACCGGCATTTTATAATGAAAAAGTTCCATTCACAGTTGATCTACCAGGGGGTATTAACCCAGGAGAATACTTCCTCATGTCAACCATCTCAACTACCACTGTTGACAGAAACCTAAGCAATAATGAATATGTCTCATCAGCTCCAATCGAAGTGAAACGGGCAGTTCAGCCCTCACAATCAGACCTTCCTGATCTCGTCGTCACTCTCGATAGTGCCTCTCCAACCGAGATAGCACCAGATTACCCTCTCACCGTCAATTACACAGTCTCCAATATAGGAAAGGGAAGTGCAGGTACATTCCGTCTCGGATTCTATCTCTCCAAGGACCCAGAGGTAGACCCATCAGACCAGAAACTCTGGGACGTTATTTTTTATCAGGCATACCCTGGCATGAAGGAACCGGGTGCCAGTACCAACCTTATTCCTCATGACATCGAACCTGGTGAGTACTATCTGGGTGCGGTCATAGATTTCACCCATATGGTCACCGAAGCAGATGAAGAGAAAAATTCTGCAGTACTTGGGACTCCTATCACCGTTACAGCACAAAAACCACCTGTTGACAGAGCATTTTTGGAAAAAGTTGCCGGATACATCGCAGAAAAGACAAATAAATACCGGGAATATCGAGGACTTTCTACTCTGAATTATGATCCAGCCCTTGCAGACATTGCACAGTCACACAGTACCGATATGGCTGCCAGAAACTATTTCTTACATGAAACCCCGGAAGGAATAACTCCAACCGGACGGGCAAAAGAGGCAAAGTACGAAACCACCAAACAGCTTTCTGACGGGGGTGTCAGGTCCGGTATTGCTGAAAACATTGTCAAAATAGCTAAGGGAAATATTGTTGGAAAAGGCTACTCAGGGTTTGTTGACCCGAGTGATCCACAGCAGGTTGCCGATGTGATGATGATAGAATGGATTAACAGCCCTGACCATAATGAAAACCTGATAAATAGCGGAATAGATCGGATCGGTGTCGGGGTGGCATATGATGGGGAGTTCTTCTATGCGACCCAGGATTTCTTTTGATCACTTTTTTTCAAATCCCGATAAGTACGAACATTCCAACTGAACATGGTCTTCTTTTCTGATAGGCGAGACCAATAAATTGAAAGGGTTATATGGTTCTATGATGAGCCTATAGCAGACGTGAGATCCAGACCGATCGCATATCTGCCCATGCAGGGAACCACCCCGCCGGATATATGGTTTACACCG
The DNA here is from genome assembly GCF_035560735.1 of Methanospirillum sp. Taxonomy (GTDB): domain Archaea; phylum Halobacteriota; class Methanomicrobia; order Methanomicrobiales; family Methanospirillaceae; genus Methanospirillum. The sequence continues at coordinate 6,556 of NZ_DATMYY010000392.1, read as the reverse complement.
GTATTTCGTTCGGCGTCATCCCTGCATTCTACCCTGCAGCAGACATGGAGTACTACATTTTTTGCAGTGCTGCCGCAGGTAACTGATATCATGGCTGAAGGAATCACTCCAACTGGAGACTGGTATCTTCTGCCTTCTTTCTTGCCAGTGACAGGTTTACCATACCAGATGTAATTACATGATCTTACAGATGACAAGGGAGTAATATGAGCAGGAAATGGGTATACGACTTTACCGAAGGCGACGGGAAGAACAAGAAACTCCTCGGAGGCAAAGGTGCCAACCTCTGTGAGATGACACAGATAGACCTGAACGTCCCTCCGGGTTTTGTTATCACTACCGAGGCCTGTCTGGCCTATCTGGATGACCCAGAACGCAGGTTGCCAGAAGGAGTGATGGATCAGGTGCATGCAAATCTGGCGGCAGTTGAGAAAAAGACAGGAAGAACCTTCGGCGGGAGAGAAAAGCCGCTGTTGGTCTCTGTCAGATCAGGTTCTGCCATATCCATGCCAGGTATGATGGATACCATCCTCAACCTCGGTCTTAATAGTCAGACCCTGCTTGGGCTGATTAATGGAACAGGAAATAACCGGTTTGGATACGATGCATACCGCAGATTTATCCAGCTCTTTGGTAAGGTTGCACTTGGAGTGCCTGAGGAAAAATTTGATGCCGAATTTGAGGCTGTCAAACTGAAAGCAGGTGTCAAGCATGATGTAGACTTGTCTACAAGTGATTTAACAGATATTTGTGATCGCTTCCTCAAGGTAGTCCAGCTTTTCACTCACAAACCATTCCCAACAGACCCCTACGAACAGCTGGAGATTGCAATAAAAGCTGTCTTTAACTCCTGGATGGGCAAACGTGCAATAGACTACCGCCGTGAGTTCAAAATCACTCCAGAACAGGCCAATGGAACTGCTGTAAATGTAGTTGCAATGGTATTCGGGAACATGGGTAACGACTCTGCAACAGGAGTCGGGTTCACTCGTGATCCCGGAACCGGTGAGAATGTAATGTTCGGCGAGTACCTGGTCAACGCTCAGGGAGAGGATGTTGTCGCAGGTATCAGGACACCAAAGGCGGTTGCAGCCATGGCGCAGGAACTGCCAAAGCAGTTCAATGAACTGATGGAACTCCGCCGTAAACTTGAAGCTCACTACAAAGAAGTGCAGGACTTTGAGTACACCATTGAGAAAGGAATCCTCTACTGCCTGCAGACAAGAAACGGAAAGATGAATGCAACCGCCCTTGTCCGCACTTCAGTAGAGATGGTTAAGACCGGCCTCATCGATAAGCGTCAGGCTCTTCTCAGGATAAATCCTGAAATGCTCAATCAACTCCTCTTCCCCCGCCTGGATCCTAAAAATACAAGTAAACCAGTGGCAAAAGGGCTTCCAGCATCACCCGGTGCTGCTACCGGTATAGCAGTGTTTGATGCTGACCGGGCAGAAAAACTCGGACGGACGGGCGAGAGAGTCATCCTTGTCAGGGAAGAGACCAAGCCAGAAGATATCCATGGTTTCTTTGCTTCACAGGGTATCCTCACCAGTAGGGGAGGAAAGACATCACATGCTGCAGTGGTCGCACGTGGTATGGGAAAACCCTGCGTGTCAGGAGCTGAAGGCATTACTGTTGATATTCATCTCAAGGTAGCCAGGGTCGGTGACACTGAATTCTGCGAGGGTGATCTTATCACCATTGACGGAACCACCGGCCTCGTGTATCTTGGTGAAGTTCCAATGATAGAAGCCGAGTTCTCGCCAGAGCTTGAGACAATTCTCTCCTGGGCAGACGAAGTAGCACGGCTGCAGGTCATGGCCAATGCTGACACACCTGAGGATTCAGAGAGGGCTTTGAAGTATGGGGCAATGGGTATCGGACTGTGTAGGACGGAACGGATGTTCAACGGGGTTGAGCGGCTGCCTATCATGGTGGAGATGATCATTGCAGAAACCAAAGAGGACCGGATTGCTGCCCTTGGAAAACTGCTCCCGATTCAGAGAGAAGATTTCAAACAAATCTTTGAGGTGATGGCTCCCCGTCCGGTTACCATCAGGCTACTGGACCCACCAATCCACGAATTTCTCCCTACTGAAAGACAGTTAGTAGATGAGATTAAAGAACTCCAGAACCTTCGTGAGACCATCAGGGGTATGAGAGTCCTAACGGATGCTGCTCAGTTCATGAATCTTCCGGAAATAAAATCCAAGATACAGGGATTTACTGATCCAGAACTCGTTGATACAGTTATTGCCAAGAAAGAGACGATGCTTAAGAAAGTCAGAGCTTTGCATGAGGTAAACCCCATGCTTGGCCACCGGGGGGTACGGCTCGGTCTAACCTTCCCGGAGATATACGAGATGCAGATACGAGCTGTACTCGAAGCTACAGCCGAATGTCTCAAGGCAGGTATTGAGGTTCATCCAGAGATCATGGTTCCGCAGGTATGCACTGCCCAGGAACTTAAGCGGGTGAAAGAATGGGTGCTGGAAATTCATAAGAGCGTTGAGGAGGCATATGGACTTGCCCTCAAGTTCAAGTTTGGTTCAATGCTTGAGGTTGTACGTGCCTGTATGCGGGCTGATAACCTGGCAGAAGAGGCTGAATTTTTCTCATTCGGAACCAATGATCTCACCCAGGCAACGTTCTCATTCTCACGCGAGGATGCAGAAAACAAATTCCTGCCTATGTACAACTTAAGTAATATCCTTCAGGACAATCCGTTCGAGGTATTGGATGTCAAGGGTGTTGGTAGACTGATGGAACAGGCAGTTAAGTGGGGACGTCAGGTCAGAGCAGATATGAAGGTCGGGATATGTGGCGAGCATGGAGGTCACCCGGCTTCTATCATCTTCTGCCACAAAATTGGACTCTCATATGTATCCTGTTCGGGGCCAAGAGTACCAATTGCACGACTGGCAGCAGCTCATGCAGCATTGTTAGAGAAGATATAAGGTCATAATAGGCCACAGTTCATAATCAGTTGGACTATTCTCCTTTTTTCTCAATCTTGAGAAGGCCTTATAGACAAAATCAGAAATGAGAAAAGCCATATTCATATGAGGCATACTGAGTACCAGACCTGGTGATGACAAACAATACAATTCAGGCAAAAAGAGATCCCGAGTACTTAATCGAGATGTCTGAGTATCTCAATGCGCTGGCAAACCCAACCCGGCTCCAGATCCTCGCTGCATTAGAGGTAAAACCACTGGAACTCAAAGAGATCACAACCATCACCAAGACCAGCTATGAAAATATCAGAAAACACCTGGACAAACTGGTGCTGGCAGGACTCGTCAGAAAAGACGCAGGAATGAGCTCTGAGACCATGACGGGTGTTCACCCGGTGTGGAAATACTCACTTGCACCTGGAGGAATGGAGGCTATCATCACCAACCTTTCCATGTTTTCAAAGGTTCCTCTCACAATCACCCATACAGAGCTTGCCGATCAGCTCAAGACTGTAAGAGGGGAACTTGCAGATCAATTCGGGCAAAAATCACCAGGTCTGTACCTCACAACTGGTCCTGAAGAAAAGAACATCTATCCTCTTGAGGGAGAAAAAACGGCAATCGGCAGAGTTGACCCGGTAGATCCTGCTTCTTCACAGCCTAATTCATCACGTATTGTTCTCTCTTCTGAATACAGGTCCGTCTCACGGGTGAGCAGACCACATTGTATTATCTGGCATACAGACAAATGGGAGATTGAAGACTATGGAAGTACCTCAGGGACATTTGTAAACACAGAACCAATACCTCCAAGAACACGACATGAGATTCGTGACGGTGATATTATCATTCTGGGAACTGGGAATTTTTCTGCACGATTTCTTTTCCTAAACGACACAACACTGTAGATCTACGTATGCCGGCCTGCATGATACAAAAAACAATACTGTACCTGTTTATGCTTCTCCTGTTTGCAGGTGTTTCTGTACATGGAGATATTATTGGAGAACCAAAAAACCAGGGGCCGGGACAGGATATTCTGACAGGGATTCACGAGGGAAAAACTGCCCCAATAGTAATATATCAGACATCATATGATCAACCTGACTCAAACCAGAGTAAAATTATACCAGCAGAGATAATTCTTGCTCCTCCAAATAAAAGTGGGTCAGAAGGTCCAAGGCTATTTATACCTTCCTGGGAAGAGAGAAATAATCCAGAACCTTCACCATATCAATCCCTTCTTATCTCTCCACTCCTGCAGATGCTGCTTTCTGTAGGAATCTCACTGGTCATTCTAATACTTGTCACTGTTGCAGGTTTGAGAATTGGTGCTTCATACCAATATGAAGCATGTGAAAAAACACGGAAGTGGATAGGAGTCGGGCAGGTGGCCTGTACCCTGCTTATCATCATATCAGTCTGGTTGATATTCACAACCCAGTATAATAATGCAAGAACTGACCCTTATTTCCTTTCGACTTTATATGCATTCCTTGGTGTTCAGGTTTATCTTGCTGTTTCATCACTGATCCAGGCAATATCAATATTTAAAGACAGGCCAATTCCTCCTGTATATCACATTCACATTCTCTTTGTTTTCATAGCAATCAGCTTGGTTTTGATGTCAAGAGTTCCCTTCTTCCCTCCCCTTCCAACGAGTATCCTCGCGATCTCGATCTTTTTCCTACCTGGAGCTGTACTCTCTCTCATGACAAGCCAGATCATCAGGCGTACTGCAGACATCGGTGGCTTTGATCCAAGTCTGACACTTACAAGAAACCAGTCGATCATTCATACTGAGATCACTTCCTCATTTCCTGAGGCTCTGCGGATGCGGTACCAGGATGTAAGTATCATCGGTAGTGGCGGGGTGGCAGTTGTCTACCGGGCTGTCAGAGTGAGAGATGGAAAACTGGTTGCGCTGAAAATCCCATTCTCTCCAGATGAGGCCAGCGGTAAAACGTTCTTGAACGAAATGGCGGTCTGGCGTGAACTCCATCACCCCAGTATTGTTTCAATCTATGATCAGAACATCTTCCCAATTCCATATGTGGAGATGGAATACATGAGCAGATCACTCCGGGATGTCACTTACCCGGTTGCTCCCGACCGAGCAATCTCGATTATTGGAGATATTGCATCAGCTCTTTTGTATGCACATGGGAAGGGGGTTATTCATCGGGATATAAAGCCTGGTAACGTACTGCTTAACGGTGAAGGAAGGGCAAAGCTTGCAGATTGGGGTCTCTCACGTTCGCTCCATCGTGCAGAAGATACAAAAAATACCAGTTTTTCACTATTTTACGCAACTCCTGAACAGTTGGCTCCAGATATGTATGGAAGTGGAGATCAGCGGACAGATATCTATCAGCTCGGAGTCCTCCTGTACGAACTGCTCTGTGGAGAACCTCCATATGTAAAGCCAGGTATCGGAGAGATCTTCATCGCAATCCAGAAGAACCAATACCGATTACCCTCTGAATGTACTGAATCATTAAGGCGGTTTGATCCTTTGATAAAAAAGGCACTCAAGGCAGATCCAGCTGAACGGTTTGAATCAATTGAGGAATTCATTGCCTGTCTTGAAATCACTAGCAATAATGGAAGATAGCAACAGAATGGCCTAATTTTCTATTCGTTTTTATATACTACCTTCGGGTTGAGTTACTCAACTGCAAATATCTGGGTTTTTTATCCATCTCTCTTCTGAATGCTCTTCTCCAATCAAAATGGTGTCAACAATATGATTACTTCATCAGTATCAGCAGTAATACCAGTTTTTAATGATCAGGCTGCATTGAGTCGTGTTATACCCACAGCACTAGATATCCTTGAGAAAAATACCCCCTGGTTTGAACTAATAATTGCAGAAGATGCAAGTAAAGATGGTTCATTTGAACTGGCAAGAAGATGGGCAATCCATGACAGCAGGATCAGAGTTCTACACCGTGACAAGAGGCTTGGAAGAGGTTCAGCATTGACAAGGGCCTGGAAAGAATCAGCGGGGGACATATTCTGTTACTTTGATGTTGACCAGGCAACTGATATGAAAGATCTTCCTAGACTCCTGCAAGCTATTGAGGAGGGATACGATGGAGCGACTGGATCACGTTTGATTCCCAAAAGTTACGTTGTGCGTGATCAGGACAGGGAAATGAAGAGCAGGGTGTATAATTATCTTGTACGAATAATTCTCGGAAGTTCCGTTCATGATCATCAATGCGGATTCAAAGCATTCCGCAGGGAAACAATGTCCTTGCTTATTCCCTTCATCCATGATACCCATTGGTTCTGGGATACTGAACTCCTTATCCTATGCCAGAAGAAAGGATATGTTCTAACAGAAATTCCAGTCAGATGGATACAAGGGCCAGATACAACAGTAAGGACTTCAGATATTCTCTCGATGAGTATGGCAATTATGAAACTTTGGACTCGCCTTCACCTTACCAACCTTGTACGACAGATTAAGAGTATATCAAATACCCAATCTCAAAAGAAACTTAAGTCGTGGAATTTTCATCGACAGTGATCAAGAAATACATAACCCCATAGTTGGATATCACAATCAGAGGGTTTATAGATCAAACCTGTTA
>NZ_DATMYY010000391.1:0-5196 GCF_035560735.1 Methanospirillum sp. | reverse complement strand
GTTCCTAACTATCCTCTATTCTTCAATTTAACTTTTAGATGTGTGAGTGATCCTTTCAGTGTGTTATTACAAGAATCCGCCTGGTGAGACTCCGGTGGACCCGTTGTTCAAAAAATTCACAGATGGTGAAGTACTCTGATACAAGTGATCTGATATCCCGATGTGTCACGATTACTGATCGTAAACCCGGTCTTGTAATCCTGCTTATCTCTCCAAGGGCGCTCTGGTACAGATCCTCAAGTTCTGATCCGATAATAAATACTGATTGCCCGTACGGAAGATCTGATACAACATGATCGATTGAGTTGTCAGGGAACGGGAGGTATCTGACATCAGCGATAGCGGCTTTTGATTCTGGAAGATTGAGACGGGTTCCTTTAATCATAAGCGGATCTGCATCAGTACCCACTGCATTACATCCGATGAGTTCTGCTTCAATCTGGGTACCTCCTGTTCCACAAAAGGGATCCAGCACTGTTTCTCCTGGCATGGCATGAGCAAGATTCACGAGGGATCGGATCATTCGGGGCATCATAACACCAGGGTGGAAAAATTCCCTGTTACCCGGTTTTCGTTCATGATATGGACCACGCTCAAGTTCCCAGAGAACTTCACCAAAATAGATCCTGTCGCCTGAGGCAATGGCACGAAAGACCCTCTCCGGTTCTGATACCGATACCGGCCCTTCTATGTATGTTCCGATGAGCCGTTCCATCTGCATGGTTGAGAGGCTCATTCTTGATCCATCCATCTTTTTTACTCTGCCGCAATATGGTAGATCCGAGGTAAGGGAAAGCTCTGAAAGCATCTTGATAAAAGCCTCTTCATCAGCAGAACATTCTCCCTGGCACCGCATTACCCGGTGAGTGTAGGCAAGCCTCTGGACTAATTTCGGGTCTGGTATTTCAGCAACCGCTACCTGAACCCGATGATCAGTCACTCTGCCGATACAGGAGATTTCAGCCCTGGGGATATCAGGATGTTCACCCCAAAGCTCAAAGATCAGTTTCACTGTCTAGTGTTAACCGGGAATGCATAAAAGATGTGGAATAATCAGAAGAGATTCGGTTTATTATGATGATAAAGCTGTGTTGATCTTCTCATTCAGACTTTCTTGTGTAAAGGGTTTGACAATATATCCTTGAGCACCTGAAGAGAGTGCTTCCTGGACATGGTGGGACTGTTCAGAAGCTGTACACATGATAACCCTGGCATCGCTGTTCAGTTCCTTAATCCGTTTTAGGACTGCAAGGCCGTCCATATCAGGCATCAGGATATCCAGAATGACAAGATCTGGAGAAAGACGTACAAAAAGGTCTATCGCCATTTCTCCGGTCTCTGCTTCGCCCACGATCTCATGTCCTCCCTTTTTTGCCATGATGCCTATGAGTCTGCGCATATATGATGCATCATCAACAAGGAGGAGAGTTCCCATGATCTACAATTTACGTTTAAACCCAATTAAGCGTTTTGATAAAAAGTTTGATGGTGGCGATTTACCACCAAATATGTTTGTTGTTAACTCCCTAGAATTGACTCAAAGAATCCTTTTTTATCCCCGTTTCCTTTTGGGGTATGTCCTTCAAGTGCCAGGATTTTCTCATATAATTCTTTGGTTTCACCATGAACATTCTTTGGGATAACAACCTCAACAAGTACCAGTAGGTCTCCATGTCTGCCACGCCGCCTGACTCCTTCTCCTGAAACCCTGAGCCGTTTTCCTCCTTGTGTTCCAGCAGGTATCTTAACCTCAAGTTTTCTATTATCAATGGTTTCGAGCTCAATTGAGGTTCCGAGTACTGCCTGGGCAGGGGAGATCTGAACCTTGGTCCCCAGATTATCTCCTTCACGCTGGAAACGGGTTTCTGGCTTGACATGCATTTCAATGTACAGGTCACCATTTGGCGCACCATGGTCACCAGCCTCGCCGTATCCCTCCATTCTCAGACGCATTCCGGTATCGACACCGGCAGGGATATGGACCGAAACTTTCCTGCGGACTTTTGCATGTCCTGTCCCATGGCATGTAGGGCAGGGTTTTTCCGGAACCTTACCCCGCCCATGACAGAGATCACATGTGCCCTGCCTGACAAAGTTGCCGAATGGTGTCTGGGTCTGTTGCCTTATCTGTCCTGACCCACCGCACTTGGGACAATTCTTGAGGTTCCGGTTTTCGCTCCCGGTACCTTCACATGTCTGACAAGCCTCTGCATGCATCACTTCGATCTCTTTGTCGAGTCCGAATGTGGCATCTTTGAGTGAGATGTCCAGGCGCATGAGAAGGTCATCTCCTCTGCGGGGACCACGCTGCCTTCCACCTCCGAACCCTCCAAAGATGTCACTGGCAAAGTCGAAGATGTCGCCGAATCCTGAGAAGTCTGCGTTAAACCCGCCGCTGTATCCACCCCCTCCGTAGGATCCCTTGGAGGCGTTGGTGAAGTTGTCATGTCCCATCTGATCATACTGGGCCCGCTTCTGGGAATCAGACAAAACACTGTACGCCTCGTTGATCTCCTTGAATTTGTCTTCAGCCCCGGGATCCTTGTTTACGTCTGGGTGGTACTTCCGGGCAAGGTTGCGGTAGGCTTTCTTTATCTCTTTGTCATCGGCTGTCCGTGAGATGCCGAGTCTGTCATAATAATCTCCCGCAACCATGATTCAGGTTCACTCCTTCTTCTCAGTGAAATCAGCGTCAACCACGTTGTCGTCTGTTGGTCCGGTGTTCTGCTGTTCTCCAGCTCCTTCGGCCTGCTGCTGGGCTGCCTGCTCCTGCTGTACTTTCTGGTAGATCTTGGTTGTTATTGTGTAGACAGCCTCGGTCAGTTCTTCCATAGCCTTCTTGATCTGCTCGGAGTCAGTTCCCTCAAGTGCCTTCTTGACTGCATCGATCTTTTCGCGGACCTTGGTCTTGTCTTCCTCTTCTATCTTGTCGTCAGACTCTTTGAGGAGTTTTTCTGCAGAGAAGACAGCCATGTCAGCACTGTTTCTGACCTCGATCTCTTCCTTCTTTTTGGTATCCTCTTCCTCGAACTTCTTTGCGTCGTCAACCATCCGCTCGATCTCATCATCTGAGAGTTTCTTACTACCTTTGATGGTGATCTTCTGCTCATTACCTGTGCCAAGGTCTTTGGCAGATACGTGGATGATACCGTTTGCATCGATATCGAAGGTGACCTCGATCTGGGGGATACCTCTGGGAGCTGGCGGGATGCCGGTCAGCATGAACTTTCCGAGAGTGAAGTTGTCTGCTGCAAGTTTTCGCTCACCCTGAACCACATGAATCTCAACTGAAGTCTGATTGTCTGCTGCAGTTGAGAATACCTGGCTCTTCTTTGTTGGGATGGTTGTATTTCTGTCGATGATCGGGGTTGCTATTCCACCAAGGGTCTCGATTGAGAGAGTCAGTGGGGCAACATCGAGCAGAACGATATCGCTGGTTTCACCACCGAGGACTCCACCCTGGATCGCTGCACCGACTGCAACACACTCGTCCGGGTTGATTCCCTTGTCTGGTTCTTTTCCAAGGATCTCCTTGACTTTCTGCTGAACAAGCGGAACACGGGTTGACCCACCAACGAGCAGCACGTGATCGATATCTGATGGGGTCATACCAGCGTCTGAAAGTGCCTGCTTGACCGGGCCAATGGTGCTTTCAACCAGGTTGCCGATGAGTTGTTCGAATTTGGACTTGGTCAGATCGATGTCCAGGAACTTCGGACCACTTGAGTCGGTGGTGATATATGGCAGATTTACGTTGGTCTTCTGTTTTTGTGAAAGTTCGATCTTTGCATTCTCTGAGGCATCACGGAGCCGCTGCATTGCCATTGGGTCCTTGGTCAGGTCGATGCCCTCCTTCCTCTTGAACTCCTCGACCAGGAAGTCAGTGACTAACTTATCAAAGTCGTCGCCACCAAGGTGATTGTTACCTGCAGTTGCCTTAACTTCAAAGACTCCGTCACCAAGGGTCAGGATTGAAACATCGAATGTACCGCCACCAAGGTCGTATACCAGAACTGTCTTGTCCTCTTCTTTGTCGATACCGTATGCAAGGGCACTTGCAGTCGGTTCGTTGATGATACGGAGAACTTCAAGTCCTGCGATAGTTCCTGCATCCTTGGTTGCTTGTCGCTGGGAATCGTTGAAGTAAGCAGGCACGGTAATGACAGCTTTCTTGATCTCATCCCCAAGATATGCCTCTGCATCACTCTTGAGTTTCTGAAGGATCATCGCAGAGATCTCCTGAGCGCTGAAGTTCTTTCCGTTCAGATTGAACTTCTTGTCAGTTCCCATGCTCCGTTTTACGGAAATTATGGTGTTCTGATGGTTGGTTATAGCCTGGCGCTTCGCAAGACTCCCGACAAGTCTTTCTCCATCTTTGGTAAATGCGACAACCGATGGAGTGGTTCTGCCACCTTCAGCGTTGGGGATGACGACGGCTTTTCCACCTTCCATGATTGACATGCATGAATTTGTTGTTCCCAGATCGATACCCAGAATTTTTTCACTAGCCATTTTATTTACTCCTTAAATTGTTCTGATTCGTTTCCACGCGATACTGTAACTTTAGCAGGTCTGATAACTTTGCTGTTCAGGCAGTAGCCCTTACAGACTTCATCACAAACGATTCCCTCATCCTTTTCGGATGGAACGTAGGCAATCGCCTCATGATGGGTTGGATCAAATTTCTCGCCTGATGATTCATATGAGGAAATACCCTGCCTGTCGAGAACATTTTCCAGCAATTTTTTGATCTGATTCATCCCCTCATGTTCGGAACCTTCTGCAACAAGGGCACGTTCAAGGCTATCTGCAACTTCAAGCATGTCTTTAGCAAATCGTTCGATCGCTGAGCTGGTCCGTGATTCTATATCCCGGGCACTTCTCTTTCTGAAATTTTCAAAGTCAGCAGCAAGCCTCAAGTATCTGTTATGGAGATCATCGTACTCACCCTGCAGGATCTCAAGGGGAGTGCGTTCATCCTGAGGTGGAGATTCCTCCGGAATCAGTTCTCCGACTTCACCCTGATCTTCTCTGGGTTCCTGCGGAGCCCCTTCATCTGCGGAATTAATCATACGTGGTCACCATATCTGTTGTAATGTAGTTCTATATAATAATTTCTCATCATTCACTATCACTACTACATAACCATTGTCTGCTCCAAACAAAAATCTCCTCAATTTTAAGCCTGATTATAAA
>NZ_DATMYY010000390.1:0-4582 GCF_035560735.1 Methanospirillum sp. | reverse complement strand
ATATTGAGATTACCATCATTTTACTACTGAATGATCACGAACCAAACGTTGATAATATTACGTGAATTCAGGTAGTTTTGGTGATTGCATGAAAAGAAGAGGTGATCAATGAATAGAGAAGTCTCCCCGTCCAATCGAATCGCGTGGCTGCTGATCCAGGAGGGGAGTAATCATGGTTTCTCGTCTGGCTGTTTAAGTATATTCACTCTCCTGAATTGGGATAGGTCAGGGAAGGCAGAAAGGAGCTCCATAATCAACAATCCAACCTGGCAGGTTACTTGCTATGGTGGGAGGTGCGGATGAAGTCGTGTGTTGAATATCATACACGGCGGACTGCAACTCATGCAGCAAAATCAGTTCTGGAAGAGGAGGGATTTGAGGTCAGGGTTCTTTCCCGCCCTGGTAGAAAGCCTGGGACAATCACTCTCATTGCCTGGAACAGGCTTGGACCGCTGTTTATCTGTGTCAGATCCTATCGGAGCCGGTATCATCATTGTGAGGATATTGCAGTTTTCTCAAGTCTGCAGAGTTCTGGCAGATATCCTGGTTCTATTCAGTATTGGGTGAGATATCAGGGGAGCTGGATCAGGTACTCGATCTGTGAAGGCGGAGCAGTCAGAGTGGGGGGCCAGGATGATGTCAGGTTCTGACATAATCAGGTTAATTACCGGAAAATCTGCTGAACTGGCAGAATCCATCGTCTGGGGCTGTTATGATCGATGATGTTGGTCTTGCAGGTGTTTTAGCCGGGATACATCTCCTTATCTCGCCAGGATCGATATTTGAGATCAGGAGTATTGGCTCTGACGGGGTTGGATCAGGGTATTACAACGATCCTGAGAAGGCTGCGGGTGATGTACTCGCTCTTGAGCAGGATCTCCATATCTCCGGGATATATCTCACCCTGAACGAAGTCAATCCAGTTCTGCTTGCACGTCGGGCAAACAGGATCAAAACCAGGCTTGGCAGAACTGATGCAACGACTTCCGATGCAGATATCATCAGAAGACGATGGTTGCCCATTGACATTGATCCGGTCAGGATTTCTGGTGTATCCTCGTCAGATTATGAGCATAATGAAGCTCTAGCTCTTGCAGAGTCAGTAAGAGTATTTTTGTCAGAGCTGGGCTGGCCCGATCCAATCATTTCAGATTCTGGAAACGGGTCACATCTGCTCTATTCCATCGATCTCCCGAATGATGATGCAAGCCGTGATCTGGTTAAATCCGTCCTTGAATTCCTAGACTTCAAATTTTCAACTTCCACCTGTAGAATTGATACAGCCAACTTCAATGCTGGTCGTATCTGGAAGGTATACGGAACCTATGCCCGGAAAGGGGATAATGTAGCTGAGAGACCTCACCGGAGATCGCGGATCATCACTGTTCCTGCTCAATTAAGTCCTCTCACCGTTGATCAGATGAAGTGTCTTGCCGACATCCTGCCACAGACGGGAGAATCGGTTGATTTAGATGGCACTACTCCTGATACCCATTTTATCGGGACAAGATCGCAGTTCAGTCTCGGTTCATGGCTTACATCCCATAACCTGGCTGCTACTGCCAAACCATACAAAGGTGGCATCCTCTATTCGTTTGAGCAGTGCCCGTTCTCACATGCCCACAAAGACGGAGCGTTTGCCATCCAGTTTGCAAACGGAGCCATATTTGCTGGATGTCATCATGATTCATGTGGTGGTGGCAGACAGCGTTGGCCTGAGCTTCGTGCCCTGTTTGGGGCATCAAAGCCTGATAATGAGACACGCCTCGCACGATTGCGTTCTGAGAGGATACGGGCGAAGTATGCAGCAGAGCATGAAGACGACGAGGGTTTTTCGAACCGGGCATTGCTCAGTTGTTCACCGTCTCAAAATGACCCAGACACTCATGCCGATCCTCATTCTGTTGCTGGTGTGGATTCTGATGCTGATCATGTTGAGATACGTTCAGATGGTGGTGATGACTCCTCATCTGATGACCCGGTTCTGTCTCGTGCCAGGGAGATTCTTGCTCATGGCAATCCGCTGAAGATGATGCTTGAGACATTTGCGAGGTTTCATGAAGGCGATCAGACGGTTGCAGAGTGTTTAGTTCATTCTCTGGCTTCCCGCTCGGTAATCAACAGTAAGGGGCTGCATGTCTCTATCACTGGTGAATCAGGAAAAGGAAAGTCCCATGCCATTGAGACGATGAAGTCACTGATCCCACCAGCATTTCGTCTAGACGGACGAATGAGCGATAAGGCCCTCTTTTATATGGACGATCTCGTCCCAGGCACCGTGATAACGCTCGATGATGTGAGTCTTTCTGATCAGATGCAGGAGATCCTCAAGGGAGTAACAACATCGTTTCAAAAGCCGTTTCCGTACCGGACTGTGAACACAGAGAGGAAGCCACAAATCTGCACAATTCCTGAACGATGTGTCTGGTGGCTTGCCAAAGTTGAGGGGGCTGGTGATGACCAGGTCTTTAACCGGATGCTGACCTGCTGGATTGATGATTCAGAAGAGCAGGACCAGAAGGTACTTGACCGAACTCTTGCCGGTGCTGAAGAGATACCTGATTTATCGGTGAAAACTGATGAAGATGTCCTGGTCTGCAGGCAGATATGGAATGATCTCAGCCACGTATTTGTGGTGATTCCATATGCACGCCGGATACGGTTTCAGTCGGCAGAAAACCGTCGTAATCCTGACATGCTTCTTGATCTGATACGTACGAATGCAGCACTCTGTCAGCTACAGCGTGAGACGATAACGTCAGGAGAAACCGTCTGTGTTGTTGCGACAGTTGAGGATTTCAACGAGGCTGCACGCCTTTTCTATATTCTGAATGGTGAAACTGGTAGCCAGGCAACCAAACTTACCCGTCGTGAGTCTGCCCTCATTGATACGATTGCCATGTTCGATCAGCCTGAAATTACGACCAGGGATCTCCAGCAGGCAACCGGTTGGACAAACAGTTCGATAACCAAACTGCTTCACGGGTACCGGTCTCATGGAAAGGCATACTCTGGCATTCTTGAGAAATGCCCGGCTGTGTCATTTCTTGACCGGACTGTTTCGGTGGGTAATGAAGGGTATACGATTCTCAGGCGATCCCGGGTATACCAGTGGGATGAGGCTCTCTACAATGACTGGATGAAAGGAGGTTCTGTCTGGATTTTCGGGGGCGATTCTGACGATAACACTGAAGACCCGGGTCATGTTGCCGGGCCATCAGTTCTGACTGATTCCCATGATACTCCATCTGTATCTGAAGAGAATCAGGCTGATACTGTTGAAGAGAGAGAGGAGGGCAAAAAACAGGAGCATACCGGTGTTTCCCTCTCAAGTATTCATCCTCATGATTTTGTCAAAGTGCCTTGTGGGCCTGACCGGCGAAGGTGCTGTGTCTGCGGGAAAAAAAGAACCAGATATCGGCAGCAGATGAAGAGTAGCATGGACTCTGACTCTCATCAAAAACCTCTGGCCCTCTGTGATTCATGTTATTCACGGGCAGTCTCAAAGGAGGTTGCATCTCATGTCCTGCTCCCTGGTATTCTAGAAAACGCTACATTGGTGAAGCGGTCAGTACCATCAGGGAAATGCCAGTTATGCTCTATTCATCCGGCTGTCTGGTCTGATACAGAGTCGAGAATTCATCTGTGTGATTCCTGTTATCGCAGATGTAGCAAAACTGACAAACCATGGCCTCCTTCTGACAGTTCTCCACCCTGATCTGCTTAGTGGGAGGAGGACGGGAGAAATGGGGGGACATTTCGTGGGAGATGCTATGACAAGACCAAATACACAATGGTGTTCCTGGAGAGCGTGTTCATATCTGGAACGGCGGCGGTATACCATGTCAAATGTAGGAAAGATTCGCAGACAAAGTATCTGTGGCCTTACCGGGAGGCAGCCTGGTAATATGTGCTATTGTCCGATGGAAAAAGAAGAGGAGATTGAGAGAGAGAGGGTCTGATGGCGGTTTTTGTTGAGACAATGAAACCACGTGCAGGGTTTGAACTCTGTGGGCGGATACTCATGGATAATGGGTGTCTGCTTGTGTTTATCGATGGTGTTGGAAAGTTTTCAATTCCTGAAGGGGCATTAAAGTCAGTGCTTCTCGGGCTTGGGGATGAGAGTATTTTGGGTCCTCTTCCTGGTATAGTCAGGCGATCAGAGAGTGGGAAGGGATTATACTTTGATATCGGGGGGATATCATATGCAACTCCGGTTTCCCGGGCTCGTGCTGTTATGGCAGGAGATCAGCGGAAAGGTCCGGTGAGCCGGGTCGTGTAAGAGGTTATCATCAGGAGATGTGAAGTCTCCTTATTTTTCATGAGGTTGTCTGATGGCCATCTTCATGGCCTTTTTTAGTTAATTGTTATTGTCGTGGTAAGTTCTTGATTCGATCCTGTATGTCTATGAGATTTCTGTGATCAGATCTCTGGGTGGCAGGGCGGCGAATGTGGATATTGGGCGGGAGGTTTTCTCACTATATTCACTGCTTAATTGACGTATATGTCGCTCTATGCAGGGTGTTTATGATCCGGGCGGCAAGGCGGGAAACACGGGCACATGGAATAGGGGGTGAGATGG
>NZ_DATMYY010000389.1:0-10169 GCF_035560735.1 Methanospirillum sp. | reverse complement strand
CGGTAAATCCGTTTCCGATGATGTTTACGATGCTGCCGTCAACTATTCCCGCAGAATCTTTAAGCGAGGTGAGAGTTGAATCAGCGGTGACATTCCATGAACTCGTTCCATCAAGACTGATTGCTGATGTATTTATAGCCCCTGACAAGGTAGAACCATTCTTCAGGGTTGCAGAGATTGAGCTAATTGCGTCTGTTTCTAGTGATCCTATGAGCTGAACATTATCAGCATTAAAGTTCACAATCCCACCATTCTTTCCCTGTGTTCCCCATCGGGATGTTCCGGCTGCCTTGATCAATAGATCTGGTGCTCCTACTATCTTGACGTTCTTGAGGGTGATTACCGAGTCGGTGTTTGTCACAAAGAAAGCAGGTCCTGCTATTGGCTCATAGGATCCACCATCCATTGTGAAAGTGCCGGTCCCAGTCTCTGCATCACCTGAAAAACTCTGGTAGATCATTATTCCACCTGTCTTTTCTACACCCCCAGAGAGCGATGTATTGACCAGATGTATCGTGTTGAATCCCTCTATCACAGCGGCTTCTGTCCCAACTGACTTTACTATTGCGTCGGTTACGTTGATCACTCCAGTTGAATAGAGTCCTGGTGAATCAATTCCAGAGGAAGAAATAGTTCCACGCGTCACTGTTACAGTTCCTGACCCGCGGTCTGTTGCGATTGGAGCTCCGTTCTTTCCTGACGTGATAACATTTACATCCACAAGAGTCAGGGTCCCTCCAAGAGTAGCCATTACCCCGTGACCACCATTACCTGATGCAGTTATTGTGAGATTATCAAGAGAGATAGAGGTCCCTTCCCCTGTGGGAATTGCACCATTTGCCCCGGTTCCTGTTGAAGTTATTGTTCCGCCTGATATTTTTACAGTGCTTGCGTTGTTTGCAAGAACTGCACCGTTAAGGCCATAAAAACTACTTGCATCGTTGTTTGATGTATTGCCCGTTGTGCTGATAATTGGGTTTGTAAGGGTTAGCGACCCCTTGTTTGTTACATAAATAGCTGAAGTGTCAGTTTTATCTGACATATAATTGCCATCTGATGCTGATACCGTCTTATCATCTACAGTAAAGTTCCCAGTAAGCGCAAATGATGTTCCCTGGTTTCCGCCAGGTCCTCCTGGTGGTGCCCCTGCTGATGGAGTTCCACCTGGTGGCATACCTGATGGTGGCTGACCGTTGCCTATACCTTCTTGATCCGGAGGCATTCCTGTAGAACTGGCACCGGGAAAATTATCGAGAGATGCACTGCAAATTGCACAGCCAATGATAATGAACATGGCCAGTAATATTGCAGAAAAATAACAGAATTGTCTCATACTATCACTTGGTATATGAGCAGCAGATCTCTTCCTCATTGTGTGGGGGAGGTATCTATGCTCTCTATGTACCTTAACAGACTGCTTTCAATCAAAGTCTTATAAAGAATAGGTAACATTCAGGTTGGAGATCGGATGAGATAGTTTTTGAGCTAGAGATTCGCGTTTCCTAAAGAAAATTAGGAATATGGTTTCTTTTTTACTTTTTTGCTCATAGCATAAAAATCTGGAGATATAGGTACACCAGAGAGCACAGTAATTCCCGTAAATTATGGGTAGTATTATACACAGTATCTTATATCCGAACCGCAGATTACTCTCATCGAGTGATCTGTATGGATGTTATTGAAAGTATTAGCGATGCATTCAGGTATGCATCAGATGCATTGGTCGGAAAGTGGGTCAGATGGATTATCCTTATTATTTCATCTATTATCTTCCCGCTGATCATGGGGTATACACTTCGGATTATGAAGGGAGTAACACCAGCTCCAGAGCCTGAAGATTACCTGGGCATGTTTATTGATGGCATTAAGATGTTGATCATTGGATTTGTCTATATGATCATCCCCTGTATCATCGGTTTTCTGATCTTCTTCTTCAGTGGAGGTTTTGGTGCCCTAACCATGCTGACGATGAATGTTTCCAATCCGGAAGCATACCTTGGGTTGCTGGTTGGAACACTTGGGATTTCATTCCTGATCTTCTTCATCATTGCGTTCATCTTCAGTCTGTTTGAGATCATAGGTATGGTTCAGTTTGCACGAACTGGAAGCATGGGAGCAGCTTTTGGCTTCAGTACTATACTTGAGAAAATTGGTAGGATTGGCTGGGGCTCATACATCATAGCCTTGATCATTCTGAATATTGTCTTCTTTATCATTTATGCCGTTCTCTCGCTGATTCCCATCATCGGCTGGCTACTTACCCTGATCCTGCTACCATTCCTCTCTATAGCAGGTGCCAGGTTTTACTCTGGACTCTACGACGCAGGCCAGTAATTACCTTACCAGGTTTTACTCCCTCCATTTTTTATGATTTATACAAACTGATAACCTCTTGTCAGACTGATATCTACTCTATATCATCTCCTGCCTAGATGTCACGATACATATCTATGAGGGCCTCGGGGAGGAAGGGCATCATATGGATACGGGAATTTCTGAGTTTTTACTTGTATTTCAGACCGTTGTGCAGTGGATAGCAATCATCCTCTCAGCTTCATCCGGTGTATATGATGCTCGAAGAAACGGGCTTGATTATTTTGGTGCATTAGTCATTGCAGTGATAGTTGCAGTAGGAGGGGGGACCCTGAGAGATATTCTTCTTGGGCGATATCCTCTCTTCTGGCTCCAGGATCCCATCTATCTGATCAGTATATTAATAGTCGGTGTAATTGGGATTATTCTCGTTCCTATCAGTAAAGGCTCCCTAATAACCGAAAATACAGTTCACAATGATCTCTTCAATGCTGTTGTAAGTTTAATGTTTGGAACATCAGGTTCGTTTGCACTGATTGATGCGATTTCTCTTGGTATGTGGGCATACCTCGGAACTTTCTATGCTCTGACCGGTGGCATTTCGCCACTGATCGCTCCGGTAATGGGAGTGATCACGGCATCGTTCGGGGGAGTGCTCAGAGATGTCTTCTTTGTAAAAATTCCTGATTTATTCAGACCCGGCCAGTTTTATGCAATAGCATCGTTTACCGGAGCTGTAGCCTATACTGTCTGCTGGACTTTTATGGTCCCTTACCCGATCGGCTTTGTTGCCTGCATTACAATCACATTCCTGGTACGAATGATCTCGGTCTGGTATAATATCACAAGTTTTTAAATGAGTGATTCTGACCAATATCTGTTACTCTTCTTTATCCGTGAGTTCATACGCGAACTTTGCAGCTTTGGAGTATACTCCTGAGATGTGGTCAGAAAGGTCTGCTTTTCCTAGTTTGTACGGCGAAGGTCCGAGACGGCTGAAGCAGGCAGCAGCATCTTTTGAAGGCTGTACGTCCCGAAACTGCACAGCCTCAAATTCTGTGCCGGGATCATAATACCGGGTCAGATCTGGTTTCTCATCTTCTTTGGCCTGAGTTTTTTCGACCAGTTTGACTTCTTCAGTCACCTCCGGATTTAAGTACTGAGAAACCCCTGCGATTATCTCATCACGGGTTTTTCCCCTGAGCAGAAAGAGAAGGAGAGGATCAGCGTTCACCTGGTTTCCAAGTGCCAGGTACGTTGCAACGATATGGCTGCAAGTGTGGTGGTCTGATTCGCAGTCGCACCGGTAATCCAGGTCTTCAAGTGAGGCGGGTATAATATGAATTCTGGCTTCTTTCAGCATCTCATCAAGTTCCCTGCAGTAATTACCTGAAAGAAGATTTGAAAACAGGTTCTGGTTAGCAGCAAATATCCGATATACAACCTCCCAGTCGTCCTCAAGGTCTGCGAGCCAGATTGCTGTATAGTGAGAACCACCTACTGCCTCAAGTACCACAGATTCAGAACCACCGGGATATAACCCTTTAATAATTACCTGACCCCGCTCTGCAAGCCGTCTTCCTTTCACGAGTTGAGAGGTATCATTTCCAGGCCTCATCATGCTGAGAAATTCTGTCGTCCACCAGGATTCTCCCAGGAGCTGCTGGCGGGTCTTCTCGTAAGTACTGTTCCTCACCATCAGATATCATCCCCGAAAACCTGTTCACGCAGCCGGAGTACATCCATAAGTTCACCATTAGGCAGTTCAGTAAGCCAATCTTCTCCAGCTGATATGACCTGATCCGCGACAGTCCGCTTTCGTGCAATCATCTCATGAATCTGTTCTTCGAGGGTTCCTGCCGTGATCATCATGTGGACCTGTACGGTTTTTGTCTGTCCTATCCTGTATGTCCTGTCGGTTGCCTGATCTTCGACTGCAGGGTTCCACCACCGGTCAATGTGAAACACATGATTTGCCTGCATGAGGTTCAGCCCCGTCCCTCCTGCCCTGAGCGAGATTACAAAGAAGCGGGGGCCGTCAGATTTTGCAAACCTCGCTATCATTTCTTCCCGTTTCATCCGGGGTGTCGAACCCGTCAGGAGGAGCACTTCACGCTCCAGCGACTGATGGAGTGTTCTGGCTAGATCTTTAGCAAACGTTGCATACTGGGTAAAGATAATTGCACCATCGCCTTCATCCCTGACCTCTTCAAGCATCTCCACAAGACGCTGAACTTTCCCGGAACGTGCTGGATCCAAAGAAGGTACAGATCCATGTTCCGGGTAATTGCAGATCTGTTTCAACCTGGTAAGAGCTGAAAGAACCCGCCCTTTTCTGGCTATTCCTGCAACAGACTGGAGATCCCTGGCAAGATCGTTCACGGTGCTCTGGTATAGTGCCGCCTGCTCATGAGTCAGGGTGCAGTATACCTCCATCTCCATCTTTTCAGGAAGATCTGAAATGACTGTTTTGTCAGTTTTTACACGTCTTAGCAGGAATGGCCTGATGATCCTTCGCAGTTCCGCTGCTTTTTCATCTGCTCCCCCTTTCTCTATCGGGGTTGCATACATCTTCTGAAATGTCGTAAATGAACCCAGATATCCCGGGTTTATCGTCTCCATTAGTGCCCACAGCTCGGTGAGATGGTTCTCGACCGGTGTTCCTGTGAGAGCAATTCTATGATCTGCTTCAAGTACTCTCACTGCCTGGAACTGTTTTGTCTGTGGGTTTTTGACATTCTGAACCTCGTCAAGAATAAGCACAGCGTATGTAAGCCCGGAAAGGAGTTCCATATCCCTGGGAATGAGTGCATAGGAGGTGATTATCAGATCATATGACTGGGCCTTTTCAAGGAACGCTTTTCCTTTCAGCCGGGAGGATCCATGGTGGACAAAACAGGAGAGTCCCGGAGCAAACCGTGTCAGTTCACGTTCCCAGTTCCCAATGACTGAAGTGGGACATATTATGAGGGAAGGCCCGGAGAGTCCTTTGTTCTCTTTTGCGCAAAGCAGATAGGCTATCGTTTGTGGTGTCTTACCAAGTCCCATATCATCGGCTAGGCATGCTCCGAATCCGAGCGAGCGACACCTGAGCAGGAATGAAACCCCTATCTCCTGGTATGGCCGAAGTGTTCCGTTGAAGGTTTGAGGAATCTGAACTTTTGTATGACTCCACCCTTCCCGTACACCCGTGATCAGGTCTGATGTCCAGTCATCTCCCGGATTGATTGAGAGATCTCCATCCGGACTCTCAGATCGTGCAACCATCTTTAGGAGTTCAGCAACTGATACCCGGTGTTTTTTGTATTGCTTCTCGATGGCCTTTATCTTGAGATCCAGTGCAGGTCTGTCAATCGTCACCCATCGGCGGCCTGCTCTCACAGTTGTTATCTGCTGCTCCACCATCTGTCTGAATGCAGCAGGTTCGATGAAGTCGTCTCCAATAGCAATCCGGTAATCATAATGGAGCAGGCTTGCCAGCCCTACCATCGAGTTGAAATCTTTTTCCTGCTGCCTTTGGAAAGAGAGGTTTATCCGGGCAGGCTCCAATGGTCGTCCCCACCAGTCAGGACAGATAAACTCAATGCCGCTCTCTCGAATGCGGGGAACGTCGTGACTTAAAAACCTGATAAGATCTGATTCAGGAATCCTGATGACGGGATCGAACCGGGACCTGAATGTGACCTGTGATTCAGGCAGGGTAGCAGCGGTCTGAACCTTTAGCGCTGCATCCTGTAAGAGTTTTTTTAGTTCATCCTCACCAGGTAAGGGGATTGGTGCAGTTTTTCCTGGGTCAAGTCGGCTGGCAGGAACCAGGATATCAGAATGGTCTGCAGATTTCACCAGGAATGTGATCACCCATTCAGGTGGCTGTTTCTCTTTAGATGAACTAGTGGCTATATCCTCATCAATCCTGGCAACAACCGTCCATGGAAGATCATCCGGGATCTCAATGTTTTCAGTATTTGTCCACTGGTCAAATTTCCCTTTCCATCCATTGGTTATCTGTGGATTTGTGATCGGCATTTTGTGCCTCTCGTATCCCTGGAGGTAGTAAAGTGCAGTCAGTTCCTGGGAATATTTGAGCCGCTCTATCGGGGTAAACCTGGAGATGAGATCCTCAGGATGGGTCTGGGTGGTAAGGAAGATAATGCGGGCTATTATCGATTCAATAAAGAGGATAACGGTTTCTTTTCTCCCGGTTATTCTTGAACCTTCTGCGTACCTGAGAAAACTCTGTTGAATCGGAGGCATTACTCTCGCTAGAGAATCAATCCGGTGTTCATCGTAAGAGGAGGGGATAAGTTTCCACCTGGTGCAGACTCCTCCATTCTGGTATATTCCTGATGACGGGAGGTACCTTCCTCTGATTACCATCTCTCTGGCTAAACGGGAGCACGCCCGCCAGAAACGAAGACTTCCCCCGTCAATCCATGCACCTGATGGATTTCCTTCAGGAAGATGAAACAGGAGTTCAGATTGACAGACCACAACCGGGACCTGAAAAAAAGCTGATGAATCAGGCTCTCTCTGAGTTATTCTATGTAGGGATGCGAATTCAGGAGATACAACGATCTCTCCTTTTGCTATCGGGAACTCTACTTTACATGAACTATTGCACGGTGCTGATTGTTCTCTTCCTTCCTTTAGATTAAGTTTTATCAGAGCAGAGAGGTGCTCTGCACTACTGGCAAACGGATGGTTTGGCCCAGAATCTGTTCCTCCTGAAATCGGGATTGATCCTGAATCTTTGTCTTCTCCAAACAGAATAAATGAGAATGGCTGGTGTGGGTTATACAGGGCATGCAGGATAATTGGGGTATCTGAACGATGAGAGGATGACAAGAAGGCCTCCGATATTTGCCTATATTATTATCTTCAGAGACTTTATGGTGTTCGGGGGGGCATGAAGGATCCTAATATCTTTCTAGTTATGTCTTTTCTGTCATCCAGAAGGTTTGCTCACTTATTGTGTCAGGTTATATCTGATCTCATTAAATGTTTCTTTGATCGAACCATGAATAAATGATGAACATGAAAATATCTTCCTCTCATCCTGAGCGATACGAATAACCCGCTCAAAAATATTCTTCCCAAGGCATTTTCCATATTTCACGCGTCATACAAGAATTTCCATAGGTCTTAAAAAAATATACAACTGGGAGGGCTGAATGTAATAATTACTGCAATTTTGGATAGAAGTCTGTTAAATCTTGATAGAGAGGCAGATCATTTTCATAAATTCAGGAAATAGGAATCTAAATGAGTCAGTATGATGAAGGAGAGGCCGTATCTTACCTCACTGTTGACAAATTAAGGCGGTGTGAATTCAGGGAGAAGAATAAGGGATTATTCCCTTGATCGATCCACTCATATCTCCAGAGGTATTGTTTCAGGTGCCCGCACGACGAGTACGGGGCACCGGGCGTGCCGGACTGTCTTCTCGGCCACACTGCCGAGACGTAAGTACTCATAACCGGTCCGGCCACTGGTTCCCATGACAAGAAGATCATGACCGGTTGAAGCCTGGATAATCTCATTTGCTACGGACCCCATAGCAACAGTTGTTTTTACCGTAATACCCAGCTCCAAACCCATATCGGCCACAGAATCTACTGCATCCTGGGCGGCATCAGGAGTAAATAGTTCGACATTTCTGTGAAGAGGGATCGGTATGCTCCGGCCTCTACTGACCGAAAGTGCGGTCACTTCAGCATTGAAGGTCCGGGCCATCTCAAGCCCGTGCATGATTGCAGGCCGGGTTATGGCGGTACCGTCTGTTGGAATAAGGATCCGGTGACATGCAAGGTCACCTTGTTGATCGCCTCGGATCACGAGCACTGGGCAGGACGCAAACCGAATGACCTTCTGTGCCACACTTCCCAGAAGCATGAGAGAAACTCCGGCCCGGCCGGTAGTCCCCATAACCATAAGGTCATATTTTTTTGACGCTTTGATAATTTCCTGAAGAGGGATACCCGTGACTACCTCTGTTCTCACGTCGATACCCATCAGCTCACCACGATCAGCCACTTTTTTTACTGCTTTCTCGCAAGACTGGTAGTGAGGGTTATCTATGTCAGGTGAGGAGGCATTCCACGGGATTGCGTAGTTACTGACATCGTTCACGCAGATTGCTGTAACTTCTGCACCGGTGATCTTTCCCATGGTAAGGGCAAATGTGATGGCACCCTGGGCGTCACTCGTCCCGTCTGTGGGGATCAATATTTTTTTGTATGATATCATGATCGTCTAATCCCCCGCATCTCATCCTGAAACAATACCTTCCCGTAATCGTCCTCACACATCAGCGTGATACCTATCATAGATATCACGTCCTGTGTCATCCCAATCACCGATCTAGAGGTCATTTTACCATCTCGCCCAGTCTCGAACTCCACGGTTTTATGATGATCACTTTACTGAGGATGGTGTTCAACCCTTGCACACCAAAGCCGGTTATGAACGCTAAAATGACCGTGCCTATGCCAACGCCAACCAGTTCGCCGAGGAAAGTTATGGAAAATATCACTGACAGGACCACGCAGATGATATCGAAAAGGGTCTTGATCCTCCGATATGTGACATGGAAGAATATGGTCAGGTCATTGAGGAATGTATCGATTATCATCAGGGGAATCTTGGATCCTACCATCAAAGCAATAGCGAGACACATAATCACGTAACCGGAGACGAAGTAAAGGATACGTTCCCAGAACTCCGTTGGCAGGCCGGAAAGGACATTCATGAAGAAATCCAGGATCACACCAAAGAAGAGCGAGAGGACGATCGAGAGGATATATCCTGATTTGAACCTCTTGGTAATGGCGAGCAACACGACGAGCAGGCCAATCTGGAAGACCGGGTTCCAAATGCCAAAGGAGATCTGTTTAACAATACAGCTCAACACATAGGGGAGCGACGAAATGGTAGATATACCGAATCCCGCGATCACCATTAGAGAGATGGCAATTGAGACGAGGAGGAGACCGGCCACAAAGGATACTTCCCCGGGAATTGTGATTTTCTTTTCCATTTCACGCCTTCACTGGTTTCCTGGCAATACACATTAAGAATTGAATGTTTGATCGGGTACAACTGGAATAAAGACAGGTTGCCGTTTCAACTGAAACCTGATAAAAGGTTGGTAACGGGAGAATGAATAATTAAATAAGAGGTTAATCGGGTTTGACTTAGTCGTTCCGTTCGCCGAATTTTTATCTACTAACAATGTATCAGGTCTGCGAGATATAATGTGATCTCACTTTCGCGGTGTTTACCTTACGTTTACATACTCATGATGGGATCATCTAGCGATGAGGGATCATACCAATCCGCTCAAGAATATTCCTCCAGAGGCTTTTTCCATAATTCAGGCATCAAATAAGGATTTTCTTACATGCCTGGCCGATATTCCAAGACGATACCCATCCGGTCGAATTACGTATATCAATAATCATGAATTTGTTCCATTACTTCAGTTCAAAGAAGAGGAACAGGATAGGCTCGATCATCTGAAGATAGACAGCCTCTCTGAACTACTGGAGTATATTACCAGTGATACTTCTACGATCCTTTTCATAGAGTATCATCTATCCTGGTTCATACCTGACAAAGAAGAAGAGATGATTCAATTCAATGAGATCTGTAAGGCCAGGGCACGAAGAGGAGCGCCTGTAGTGGTGGTTACTGCGATTATGGACAGGAATCTTTTAGTTCTTGAAGGGAAGGCAGATCATTTTTTTCAGGTCCGGACGTGGGAGTTGAAAAAAGTCCGGGCGATAAAAGAACAGACGTATCTTGATTCGTTATCAGTTGGACCGGGAGGAGTGATGGAAAAGGGGAGAGTATACGGG
>NZ_DATMYY010000388.1:0-8468 GCF_035560735.1 Methanospirillum sp. | reverse complement strand
AGATTGAACTGTTGAAGTATGCGTCTTTTGGGTTTCTGAAGCTGTATTTACGGCATCAGAATTAGTTTTAGTCGCATCAGAGGTTGTTCCTAGTGCATCCTTTGCTTTATCCTCTGCGTCTTTTCTATTACGTGCAGCATCTTCCAGGGCACGATTATATGTCTTATCAATATCTGCCCGCTTTTCTGCATAATTCTTATCAGAAATATTGAGATCTTCTATTGCTCGTTGTCGCTTAATCGAGGCATTTTCTTCAGCCTTGGCGTAATTATCTGCGGCCGTTTGAATCGAGTTGTTGTATCTTTCTTGCGCAGCCTCTCTTTGTTTTTGTGATTTCTCTATTTCAGATTGCTGTTTCTTTGTATCCTCTGCAACTTGCTTTGCAGATGCTTCAGCCTGATTTGTTGAGATTACATCTGATAGAGACTGACTCTCTGCTTTACCTGTCTGGTTATTAATCTTGTATGTTTTTCCTCCGAGTGTGAATGAATCCTCATTTGCATTTATGGATGACCTTGTAGCATCATCCAGGGATTTGCCAGTATAATCGGTAAGTTTCTTCTTTGAGGCTGTACTATCTTTGGTCGCTTTAGTTTCCTCACTGGCAGCTGAAGCTAATTGATCATATTTTTCCCGGAGATTTGCTGATGAATCATACATCTTCTGGGCATCGGCAGCAGATATTTTGTATTTATCCTGTAAGAGAGAAATAGCAGTCACTTGCTGCGTGGTTGCCTGATGTAGAGACTCTGTATCTCCTGTTGGAAGAAATGGATTTGAAGATAATGTACCCAGTATGGATGGAGATGCGGAACCAGATACCCATTTAAGATTGCTATTTGTGGCTAATTGTTTTTGATATGAAGATTCCCCATTAGGTAAAGAACTAAAAAGATTTGCAGCAGTGGAAATCGGAGCCCCTAGTATGCCATATTTATCAGATATTTTCTTACTGGCATCCTTTAGATCCTGATCAGATAACCCAACTTGCTTTAAAATCCAATCCTCCACACCTCCTGCAACTCCTTTTAAAACCGGATTCAATCCATTAAGAAAACTTTCTCCGGCTTTAGATCCGATAGAGGTTAAGTCGATAGATGAGAGTTGATTAATTATTGAGGACGTTACAGAACTCAAATCAATATGAGAGAATCCTGTAAGATATGAATTAGCTGCAGATTCTCCGGCAGATACCCATTCCTCACCGGTAGAGGCTATTGATGAAAGAGCTCCTTCAGCCATCCCGTGAGCTGCACCCTGCATTGCTTGTTCTGCACCGGATTCAAACCCAGAAACAACCTGTGCAGCCTGAGGCATTCCCTTTATTAAGAGATCTCCCACCGATCCAAAGCCATCAGCGACAGCCTGAGCCATATATCTACCGGCTGCTTCAAAATCTTGGGATTTAATGTCAGAGATGGTTTTACTGATATCATTCCCTACATTGTTGATATCATCTCGGAATCCTCCGAGGTTGGTAGCATAAGCACCAATCCCTATAGCTAACGCCCCGAGAACTGCAGGACCAGCAAGAGTGGTTAGGGCTGTACTTAACCCCCCAATCTCTGGAACTGCTGTAGCAGCTCCGGTCCCGATGAGTGGTAAATCAGCAGCAACAGTCGAGAGCCACTTCATGCCTGAACCTTCGTTCAGGACCTTGTCTATTATTGCGAATTGAGCAACCCCGGCCCCTAACGTTGCTACTCCTGCAGCGACTGGCTCAAGAGGAGAAACCATTCCCTTAAGGCCAGCGGTGTATTTTGCAACTTGGGCATTTATCTTTTCAAGAGTGGTATCTGCCTTATCCCAATCCTCTGCATAGGTCTTCGCTGCTCCTTGAGAGTTTTTGATGGTTTCAGTCCATTTCTCAAACTCATCTCTACTGATTCCGGTCTTCTTGGTTAATGCATCATAAAAATCAGTAAGAGTGGTATCTCTTCCTGCATCTTTGGCAGTTTGATTAGCTTCAGATAAGGCAGTATTAAAATCGGATGTTGCTTTTCTTCCGGTGATTCCATGCTGATTAAATGCATCAAGGATCCCCATTGCATCAGTCAGAGACCCCCCCATATTGGAAATTTCAGGACCCACACGAGCCATTGAAGTAGCAAAATCGTTTATGTCAACATGAGTAGTATTGAAGAACTTGCTCATTTGATCGTAATATTGACCCTGATCTTTTACAGAAACATCAAATTGTTTAAACGCCGGATCTAACTTGTCAAATGCGCCGACAACATCAGTATCTATCGATTTTGCAAACTCTTTGATCTTGGGGATTGTCTCCCCCATCTGATTGATTGTAATAACCCCAGATTTGGATAATTCGTTTTGTAGTGCCTTTAATTCTGAAATTGAGGCTTCTTCATCTGAAAGGTCAATGGCCTGTTTGCTCAATTCAGCAGCAGATATTCCTGTGTTGGTGCTGGTAAGTGCAGTAAGGGCTTTACCTCTACCAGTACTTTCAGCAATCTGATTGATCTTATCAGCCCAAGAGTTCAGGGTGTTTGTAACATCTCCTCCGGTGATAACCCACGGAGAAGCAAAAGTGTCCTTAAGATCTTCGGTACTACTTTGAGTCTCATCAACCTGTTTTTTCAGACCATCAACTTGGTCTGAACCAGAGACCGATACCGGAATTTCGACAGGAGGAACCTCTGATCCAATGCTTGCAATTTGGTCTTCGGCAGGAGTGGTATCTGCAGAAACAGGGACAACAACATTCGCACTGGTCCCAAGTGTTGCGAAAGCCTCATTTGCCTGATCGACTTGCTCTTTGATCTTTTCTCCGAGCCCTACATCTGCAAATTTGCTCTGGAGAGATTGAGCCAAGTCAGAGGCTTTGTCCTCTGCTTCTTGAAATGCTCGTTCAATAGGGGATGCATCAACCCCCATCGTGACCTGAATGTCAGAATTATCGTCACTCATTATACATCATTTGAATTTCATCAGGCCAGGTTGAGGGGTCAAAATGCTGATTATGATAGTAATCATACAGTTTTTCATGATCCATCCCTTCATTAACCTCAAATGCTTTAGCAGTCTCATTTTCAGGAGATGCATACAACCCGGTTAATTTCAGGTGGATTTCAGTCCCTTTGACATAGTAATACATAAACTCCGGAAAGGACATCTCCCAGAGGATGAATCTTTTATTCATCCAAGGGAAGAGCAATCCTAGAGTCACTATTCCTTCTGGTATCCACTCCAGGAGATCTAAGCTTTCACCACGGGAGTCTGATCCGAGATCCAATCCGGCAAAGGGTCAGTGAGAACCGAATCGAAAAGATCTTTTTCAATGGTTCTCATTACCATGGTGTCATCCGTGGCTTTTTGCACCCATTCAGGAGTTACGGACGGATCAACTGACTGCAGCCATGATGTGAGTGGCTCCTGATACCACTGTAGAGTTATGCCTCCATTCCTTGCCTGTTTCTGAATCATCAGGAAGATTGAGAGAGGCATTTGAGTAACATCGAAAGTCTTTCCGCAAAGTGTCAGAACCTTTCGTTCTGGGTAAAGTGCATCTAAATTGAGAGTTTTGGTCATGATTATAACTCAAAAGTAATTGCTCTTAGTTGATCTCCAGTGTCACGTGATTCATCCCGGTATCCTTTGAATTGGAAAACCCACATGTTCGGTTTGGAGGTTTTCTTTTCGCTATCAAACTTAAGCTGGAATCCCTTGCTGAGTTGAGCCCGGTAATATTCGACTACAATATGCTTTTTCACGGGATCGGTATTCGTTAACCTAAGTCGGATGAATCCAATCTCGCTGACTCCTCCGGTTGTCATCTTAATAGCAGAGGCAGGAGTTGCAGAATACTTTACAGAAAGATTCTGCGACTCTGTGGTGACCTTAGTGGAGTCAATAACTACAATGCCCCAAACTCCTCCATTTTTGACAATGACAAAATCGGTGTTTTCGACCAGGTCTCCATCTGAGCCGGCAAGGCATGGATGAGTTGTATCAAGTGTTGGTTTAGCACCGGTGGCATTCTGGAGAGTGAATGGAACAAACTGATTAAATGACCATACTCCTGAATTGATCGTCTGAACATTTCCTGATACAAGGGTTCCAGGAATCTGAGTTATAATGTCAATTCCACCCCGAGCGATACCAAAAGCTGAAAAGTCTGGCTCGGCTGCTGCAAAGTCAATTGTATCGATCTGGTCGAGAAGAACGAGACCGTACGTTGCCGCATTATCGGGGATATATTCATCAGTTTTCAAGTCCTCGGTTAGTCCAGCCCCTTCTCCAGGGCCTAGAGAAACCCAGTTTGAGGTGTTGATAGGTGCAACCTCAACCTTTACTGATCCGATTACTCTTCGGATCCCTTTTGTGACATCCTGTGCCATCTATTCTGACCAAAGTACATAATAATCAGAGTATATGGCGAAAGATTCGGGATCTTCAGCGATATTTTCAGTATCTCCAATATGGCTTACTTCATGTAAGCGATATTCTCCATTTGTGCCAGAATAGAGGTTCATCCTCTCAAGGATTACTTTAGCAATCCGGTGAGCGATATCATACCCAAATTCCGTTTCAGTCGATTCTGCAAAAACCCCAACCTGTACCCGAGAGGTATGATCGAGGTACTGATTCTGCTGATGGAATGTCTCATGCAGAACTATGCAAGGCAAATCACAATCCTGTGGGGGTTTAAGAGGAAATATCCGGTCTCCTACTTCAGTTGATATCTTATCATTTGAAAGTAAGAGGCCACGGATATATCCAACAATCATTTAATCCCCGCTAAAACTGTGCCTTTCATTGCTTGTTTGGCAATTTCCCGAGTCTCTTCAACAGCAGGATCCATGTATGGATGAGCCGGGATGAAATGCCGTTTAACCCTCTTGTATACCTTCCCTCCAAAAGCCAGGGCTTTTTTCTTTACTGGTTCGATATACTCGGCATCTGCAGGTACAAACCCTCCTTTATCCTGAATCTTTGCATACGGGACATCATCAGAGGGCCCGACTTTACCAGATGCGGTTAATCCATCAACTTTAATTTCTCTGGTCTGGATTGAATCTCTTAACGTACCTGACTTAACCGGAGCATGCCCTTTCGCAGCATTGGCAACAATGTCCCCACCGGTCTGGATGGCAACAGGGAGGTTTTGTAGAATTCGGGACATTACCCTATCACGCTTTGCACGAAGTCCGGACGTGTCAACAGTGATGGTTATACCTTCCACCTCTGCACCTCCAGGGTCGTGAATGCTTGCTGTGAATCAGAAACGATATCAATCACTTCCCAGGTATCTGACCCGATGACAACATGCTGCCCAATTGCTACAGCGGGATAGTATCCGCTTAAACGGACCCTGACCGCGTTATAGGTGAGGATCTGATTTGATGCATTTTTCCTAGTTGCCTGCAGGTTCCAGAGATACCCCGGGATGTTGGTGAGTTCAGTGACTGCCTTCCATGTGGTGATCTTGCCTCCTGATGGTGAGGTTGTAGTTACTGCCTGCTGAAATGTACAGGATTTGTCAAATGCTCCGGTCTGGAGAAGATCTGATCTCAATTGAGCGATCTCTTCTGCAGATATTAGGCTCAAATGACATCCTCCATGTAGATATCAGCGAAGCCTATAGCCGCATATGCCCCGTTCTTCTCGACAATATCCCGGAGGTTTGCAGCGTTAGCCATCAGTTGTTTAGCAAGGCTGATACCATCGAGAGAGATATCCCCAACAGCCCGGACTTTAGCCAGGAGGGTTTTGTCAGAGGCCATACGTTCAAGGGCTGCCGCTGCTGCGAGTCTGACATCCCCCTCAATTGTGAGGAAACTCAGTAGTTCCTCGTCAGAGAAAATGGGGGATAAGAGGTTAGTATCCGAGCCATACAGCCGGATAGTTGCGATATCAGTCCCCTGAACGTATGTTGCCGTCATCATGCAGTTCCGTCTGAACCTACAGCGAACCGGTGATCCTTCTGAGCTCCTCCGAATGCGTGAACGCACTTGTAGTTGAACGAGTCGTTGTAGAACGAACCGTTGATTGCGTCCCCGCCCCCGATAGTCTGGGCATCTGATTTCTGCTGGATCACAATCGGATTGTCGCCGAATCCCTGCAGGAACCCGAGTTCAAACGCACCGCGTGAGAGGTTCGGATCAGAGAGCAGGAACCAAGATGTTTCCCCTACTGTTCCGGTTGTGGCTACATTTGGCAATTCGTCCAGGAGGACAAGTTGAAGTGCCTTGAACGGGTTCTGTGTAGAAAGCCTGTTACCAGTGTTCTTGGTGCTGCTGATGGTCTGATTGATATCCCATACTTGATCAGCCTGTAAGAGTTCCTGTGCCTGGAGTTCCAGAGATGGAGCAACGGCGAGAATGGCCGGACGGTTGTTGATACCTTGACCTGATGGACTCCGGAGTTTTGGGAATAGGTTCCAGGCTTTCTTCAAACCATCAAAAGTCAGAGCATCAGTGAGCCGATTCTTCCTTTCAGTAGTGAAGAAGGTTGAATGCGGCCCAGTTGAGTCTGCAATGAGCTTAGTTGCGAAGTTCTCAACAGTCCTGCGAGCATCCTCTCCCAGTTCCATCGGGGTTGAAGTGAATGCCCGAAGATCATCATTAACAAGCATCTCCCAGGAGAATGAGATGATTTCCCCATATTTGCCGAGAGCATAGGTATACTCCCCTTCAGCCGGTTTTGCGGCCTCTGGATATTCCTGCTGCTCATCGACCTTAGTGAGATATCCCCCGGTGTTCTTGTATTTCAGATGCAGAGTGCGGAAATCCTTTACAGTAGTATCAATCTTACACCAGGTCTGATAGGTGCTTGGATATGTCTGGTATCCTGCCAGAAGTCTCCTGTTAATTGAGTCCCCGAGGAGCACCGGATAGTCAGACCGGGTCAGAGCTTCGCGGAGAGTTCTTTTACTGACATTCCCTGCCAGGTATTCCTGCAGAAGATTCTCTGACTCTGCGAGATGCTGGAGCCAGCCCGGAGTCCCATAATCAGGGAGACCATACCGGGCCATACCTCCGTGGGTTCTCTGTGATCGTGCAGACTCAAAAAACTGTGTGAGGCTTGCTTCTGCCATCATATGCCCACCCCTGATATATGTCTCACTGGGATTGTTGCTGTCGCTCCAGCGGCAACCACTCCAAGGGAGAAACCATAGAAGATGTTTGCCGTTGAATTGTCATCGTTCGTTATAGTGGCTTTTGCAGAGCCGGATCCATCCTTGATGAAAAGACGGTCACCTATTGCAATTGCACCGCCCGCTTTTGCCGTAACCGGGAAGTTGGCAACAAACTCGCCGGTGTCACAGACCGTCTTATTGTCCGAGGTATCCATATCAGCAGTTGCTACACCGGTCATCTTTCCGATTCTAACCGGGTCACCTGATGCCGGTGAAGTCGGGTTTGTAACCGCGTATTTCAGCATTGAGCCCGGCTTGTATACTCCGTTCTTCATACCCGGACTCCTGCAGCAATCTTGGCTGCTGACTCACTCATTCCGGTTCTCATGAATGTGTTGATGAGATTCTTCTGTGCCTCTTCCATCGTTGTAGTAGGCGGCTGCGTTGAACCCATACCTGTTACTTTGCCAGATTCGGTGAGTTTTACAACCATCTCAAGTTGGTCTTTGATTTCTGCTTCAGTGAGAGTTTTAATCTCTTCAGCAGTCTTCCCTGCTACCTTGATGATCAGCGACTCGATAAGTTTCGGCCTCATGATCTCAGGGATTTTGCTGGCAGATACCAGGCTTGATACGACTGATCCAGCCTCCATGAGTGCGATCTTTGCCTTGAGAGTATTGTTCTCTTCTCCAAGTTTCTTCGATTCTTCCAGGGCCTCTTTGAGCTGTGCATTCTCTGATTTGAGATCTGCACTCTCCTTAAGTTGGGCCTTATAGTCATCCCGTGACAGGGTGACAATATCGGGTTTTACGTCGTCCATGTCTGTCTTCTTTGACTCTGTGAGCGTGCCGAGGGCTCCACCAGCTCCGGGACGAGTTACATAATCAACAGAGTGGACCCGCTGGATCGACTCGATTAGTTTTCCCTTCCTGCCTTCTGCCTCTCCGAGTTTTGTTGAACCCTCTGCCCTGTGGCTCATACCGATGTATGGAGCTCTGGATTTGATCATTTCATGAAATTCCGGGAACACCTTTACCTTGGCATATATGCCAGGACCAGCGAAACCGGATTCCTCAAACCGAGCAGAAGATACCTGAACCGAGGCTAAATCCCGTAAAGATCGTTCGGGCCGTTCCCTCTCCTGGATAGGAGTGGGGTGATCGATGAAGTTCTGTAGCCCTTCGTTGTATTTGTCTACGGATTTTCGGAGCAGATCGGCAGAATAGTATCCGGATGAACCCCACCCTGGACCGATGATCTTAATGTCCATCGTTCCTGACTCATCCAGGTTGACAGATTCAGACAGGGGGGTGAGTTCTCCAGTGAATTGCTCCAGTTCCATCGGGATCTGGATAGTTTATATTATAGG
>NZ_DATMYY010000387.1:0-6846 GCF_035560735.1 Methanospirillum sp. | reverse complement strand
GGGTTTAACAGTTCTGCCTTGATATGAGAAATCATAGATGTAAGGGTCTCCACGGTTTTTCCACCCCATCCGTATGATCCGATGATAGATGCATATCTGGTCTTGGGCTTGATCAGGTTAGCGAGATAGGCAGCTGAGACCATGTCGGGATGAGGACCGAAGAGAACCGTTGGTGTAGCAAAGACCACTGTAGCAGCATCGACCAGTTCCATTGCAAGTGCCCCTGTGTCCGGGTTTGTTACTTTGAATGGTTTCACCCCTACTCCACGCTCTAGAAGCAATTCGGTAAGGAAACTGACCATCTGGCTGGTACTTCCATGCATGGAGACGTAGGGTATGAGGACAAGATTTTTTACCCGGTCACTGGTCCATTCTTCATACAGATCCAGTATCAGTGATGCCGGTTTTACCAATGGACCATGACTCGGCGCAATGATCGAGATCTTCATCTCTTTTAACTGGCTCATGTACTTGACGATGCTTGACCTGAAGGGCATCATGATCTCACCATAATACCGCTTTGCCAGGATCTCTTCACGTGCCATGTCCTGTGCAAACAGATCTGATGTAGCATAATGAGCGCCAAACAAATCACAGGAGAAGAGGATCTCCTCTTCAGGGCAGTAGGTCATCATTGTCTCTGGCCAGTGAACCCAGGGCGTTGACATAAATGAGAGTGTCCTGTCTCCCAGACTGATAGAATCGCCAGAAGTTACGATCTGGCATCGCCCTGCAGGGACATCAAGCAGAAGAGAGAGAAGTTCCTGGCATTTCTGTGAACAACAGACTTTAGCTCCAGGAAAGAGTTCAAGTAGCATCGGCAGGCATCCTGCATGATCCTGTTCGGCATGATTGATAACGATGTAATCGAGCCTGTTTATGCCGAGCCTTATCAGGTTTCCAATAAATTCTTCTTGTTTGGATGGATCTGAAGTATCAATGAGCGCTGTTTTTTCGCTTCCTTTAACGTAATATGAGTTATATGATGTTCCTTCAGGAAGGGGAACCAGTTCATCAAATATCCGTCGGTCCCAGTCAATGACACCGACTGTATAGATCTGCTCACTTATTTGACGGACAGCCATGGTAATCCTCGGCCAGCATCGCTGGCTAATACCTGTCAGGTAGGACGGATAACTGGATAAAGGGATAAGATTATCTAAAACAACTCCAATAAGGAGCCAGTATCCGTTTGAGTTCGTCCGTTGTTTTCATCACATGAGTTAGTGCTGTATCTGAAACTGATCGGTGAAGAAGCCCAAGGAAGGTATCCGGTTCTCTGATTTGAGATATATCAAGCCCTGCCATAGCAGCGATGATACCAAGGTTAGTGTAAGGAAGCCCTCCTTCAACGCTGTATCCGCCTTCAAGGATCACAACCAGTCGCCCGATGCAGATGCTATCGGCAAGGATGCAGATCTCCTGCATCATGGTAGCATACCCTCTCGCAGTGAGTGCGAGACCAGTGAGGGGATCGGTGAAATGGTTGTCCTGTCCGGCAGAGATGACGAAACAATCAGGCTGAAATTCCTCGGCAAGGGGAATAATGACCTCACGAAGCAGGTACTGGTATACCTGATCTGAACTGCCTCCCGGAATTGGCATGTTTACCGTGTACCCGGTTCCTTCTCCTGTACCGATCTCATCGATCTGACCAGAACCCGGATAAAACGGAAACTGGTGTACTGAACAGAAGAGAACCGAGGGATCGTCTTCAAAGATCTCCTGGGTTCCGTTCCCATGATGAGCATCCCAGTCCAGAATCATAACCCGTCTCATCCCTCTTCGCTGGCACTGTCTCACTGCAATGGCCACATTGTTGAGATAACAAAAGCCGCCTCCATGAGAATGCCCTGCATGGTGGCCCGGAGGACGAGAGAGGACAAAAGCATTTCTTACTTCCTGGTTAAGAACAGCGTTTACTGCAGTAACTGCTCCACCAGCTGCGAGCAGTGCATCACTAATAAGGCCCCGGGGGATCAGGGTATCATAATCGATCATACCTCCGGTAATGCTTGCTTCTTCGAGAAATTTCAAATAATTTTCATCATGTACTAAAAGCACCTCAGTTCTGGTTGCTTTTCTGGGTTCTATCAGGCGGATATCTGAAAGATCGAATATCCCCTCCTCGGTTAACTGATCTATGGTATAGGCAAGGCGTTCACTTCGTTCTGGATGGGTTGGGCTCTGCTCATGGCGAAGATAGGCCTGGGCGAAGATGATCCCAGTGGTCATGGTGCCTCGCAAGTAATACCGGGTGCTATTCCAATTACAAAATCAGTTATTCTTGCCTGAATTCTGCCTCCCCGTACCACGTTATATGCAGAATACTGACTGGTTACCAGTTCATGCAGATCTTTTGGGGGTGCTCCTTCACTTTTCGCCATGGCCCTGACCAGTTCACCGGTATGTGTGAGGAGTTCTTCGTCGCTCATACCGGTTGGAAGAGGATGTTCAATTCCATTTAAGGTAAGGACACCACGTTGGGAGTCTGCGTGAGCATGAATTTTGATACTTATTCGTGAAACTGCTGCACCCACAGCGTTAGCTGATCCGGCATGGTCGGGAACAAAAAATCTTACTCTTGCTTCATTAGCAAGGTCTGGTATCAGATAGGGGGCAAGAAACCCCGCTCCGACGATCATGATTGGGTCCATCTGGTGAATGATGGCTCCAAGTTTCTCAAGATATTTTCTGTATGCATCTTCTGCTTTTTTTGGATCCAGGCAGCATGAACGCGATGTGTCGCCGATATCAGCCCCGAGTACATTGAGGGCATCTGTCAGAGTTGGTTCAGTACCGCCGAATGCTCTGGCATTACCTGATCTGAACTGCATCAGTTCATCTCTGATGCATGAGTCTCCTCCTAATGGAACCGTCTCAGCTGACACTGCCTGAACAAGGGTCCTCTTTCCCTGCACGAATAGTGTCTCAAAGATTGGCTTTCCTTCCTTTATGGGGACGAGATCAGTAGTAGTCCCTCCGATATCAACTACCAGGCAGTTTTTCTTATGAGAAAGATATCCCGCACCAATAGCTACTGTTGCAGGACTTGAATGGTAAAGGAGGGACGGATTCTCAATAGCCCGGTCATGGCCACAGAGCCCTCCGTCTGAAGTTACAAATAGTGAGTCCGGATGTGTAGTCCTGATTTTTTTTGAGAGTGCAGCGACTTTGGCTTTAATTCCAGCATTGATCCTGGTGGTTGTAATACGGGCAGGAAAATTGAGACCGCCGAGGGGAGCACTTGTTGCGATCTGTTCATCGTCAAAGAACAGTCTTGCAATATCTCTTACAATCTCTTCCTGAATTGGATTTCTAACAGAAAACTTACCTACTATTGCAATCCCATCAGCGCGACATCCCCTGAGAAGTCTTTCAATCTCCTCGGTATCAACAGGTTCTAAAATATCGCCACGTGGACCGACGGCACCTTTTACTGCGCCCCCATACATGAGTCCCGGGCCGGGGATGGTTATGGTCCTGATTCTTCCGATATTGCCGGTAACCATCGCGTTCAGCGGCTGTGATGTACTTATTGCAAGTCTCCCGTCTCTTCCAGCGGCCTCGAGAGCGAGTTCTAGACCTTTTGAGTTAGAGACCTTGATGGTCTGTATATCGCCATCAACCAATGCAATATCAGTATTTGTCCCGCCAATATCAATCCCGGTGAACATAACCCTCCCAAATCTCCTCTCTGAATAACTTCCCTGACTGTGAATTATTTGAAGATTACCGGGACCTGTTTTGATTCTGAATATATATGTCAGGAACCTGAAATACTTTGATCAATTGGTGTTGGTCTGCTGAAATCATGACGCTTCAGTGTGAGGATGGGGAAAGTGTCCTGAAGAAGACCATCGCAGCGGTGTTCTTCACTCTGAAAGTTCGTCACATCTCCAAGGTGTATGTGACTGATAGACGTATAGTCATCAAAAACCGCAAAAATGAACATATAAAGATTTCGTTTGATCATATTCATGAGATAACGGTTGAAGACCAGTTTCGGCTCTGTATCAGATGTAATACTCCACAACGGTTTTTTACTGAACGTGAAGAATATACACGTCTTTACCTGCACGGACTAAAGAAAAAAGAAGGTGGAGTTATTGCTCCTCTGGACGATGCAAAGTGGCCGGATGCATGGAGACGATACTTAAATTCCCTTGTAAAGAAGTACCAGACCGCGGTGGCGAAGAAAAAGCGGGAGATGCAGAATGAAGAGGATGAACTGCTCTTCATCGAAGGGATACAACGAAGACCCAATGGGCTTGATCCATTCGCTATTGTAAAAACCAAGGAGAAGGTTCATGTCTGGTTTGATGACACTGAACTCAACGTATGCACCGTGTATGCCACGAGTGATCATCTCCTGGTCAAAATAAAGTCATCAGATTATCTTGTTGTTCCATACTCTGTGATTTATAATACCGGCCCGGAAGGAAAAGATCGTATCCGAATCACCTTCTCGTTCTCACAAGAGATTGAGGGATTTTCAGCACCCCTATTAAAGATGTTTATTAAGCGGATTCCTGAACCCGGTGAGGAATATCCTGCAAAGGTTCAGGAACGGTGGATGGAAGGATGGCAGGAGTTCTTCACCCAGGTGACATCTGCAATTAAGGCACACAAAGGGGCTATCAGCCATGATGAGATGCTAGAGATGCTTATTGAGATGAAACACAGTCCTACTAAGTATTCTCTTAGTTCATATGCCAAACAGGGATGGGATCGTGCCTGCGGGCTTGCTGTGGATAGGTTCGGAGGAATGGATGACCTTTATCTGTTTCAGACATTTCTGCTCAAGGAGTATGAGGATATGAAGAACCGTGGGGTTGCTGAACCTGACACGGCACGCCAGGAGGCCTACATGGGTTCAGAGATGGCATACAACGCAATTTTGGCATACATCAACCAGCATACCCGTTCTCGTTAAGGAAAACTCCAGTTTTTGTTTTACCTCTGCTGATACAAATGACAGGATATTTACCTCATGCTCTGCACCAGAGAGTATGGATCCTGAAGAGGAGGCAGTCCGGACCATCGCAAATCTGATGGCCGTAAGCGTCCGTACTGCACCGAAAGGGAAAGGTACTGACACCATCGAGACGAAGGTCCTGTACGGGCAAGAACTCGTGGACCTTGCACGGGAGATGGAGATTGTTGGAACCAGAATTGGATTTCAATTCTTTATGCGTGATGCAAAAAATATCGCCGTTGCATCAGCATGTGTGCTCATCGGGTGTCATGGTGAACAACACCTGGGATTGAACTGCGGTGGGTGTGGATTTGATACCTGTAAAGAGATGGTAGAAGCATTTGGAAAGCGAAAAGATGGTTCTCTCTATAAAGGTCCAGTCTGTGCCATAAGGATGGCAGATCTCGGCATAGCTGTAGGTTCAGCAGTTAAAACTGCCCAGATTCATAATGCTGATAACCGTGTCTTTTTTTCAGCAGGAGTGGCAGCATTATCTCTTGGTCTTCTCCCCGGATGTACAACAGCATATGCTATCCCGCTCTCGATAACAGGGAAGAATATTTTCTTTGATCGGTAATCTGGATTATGACAATATTGAAAATTCGCGGAGGAGATCTCGATCTGGTCGAGTACGAGTTTAACTCATTTAAAGCTGGTGAGAACCTGGATACTGCCGGCCTTAAAGGAACATATGATCTGAATATCAGAGATGAGATCGTATGTGTCAGAGCACCCGGACGAATACATCTCACTGTTCTTGATATGAACCGGTTTGCACCAGGTCATCCGGGAGGGGGTGGAATTGGGTTTGCAATACAGGTGTATGCCCATGCAACCGCCAGGGCAATTCCTTCAGGGTACGAAATTACCTATGACAGACCTGCTATCATCGAGCACTTTCTCACTTTGTTCTCTCAAGTTGTCGGATACACCGGTGGGTTTGCGGTGGAGGCTCGTGATCATGAGTACAAACATGTAGGACTTGGCTCAACCAGCACCATTTTGACAACTATTGCATCGGCAGTGAATAAGGTATTAGGAGAACCTTTGACGCTTGATCAGTTGAGGATCCTGATCGGCCATAACTATGTGGAAGAGACTGAAGGAGGACTTGTGGCATTCGGTTTTGAGACCGGTGTAGGTCCTGCAGTCAGCACCTATGGTGGAATGGCTGTTATGGGGGATGACCTGGCCCTGGTCTATCGTCATGAATTTGGTATAGATAAGCACGTGCATATTGTCATTCCCCCAAGTTCTATCTCTTCGGCTGGCGAGGAAGAGTTTGCTCTTCTTATGAACAAGGCACGGACCCTTGATTACCGGGACAGGGAGCAGAAGGCATACTGCACGTTAATGGATTTTATCCCTGCACTGGGATGTGGCGATCTCCAGCGAATGGGAGACGTGATGTGGGAGATCGAGTTCAGGGGATCAAAACGTGCTGAAGTTGAGCACCACTCGTTTGAACTCTATCATTATATGAACCGCCTTCGGAAGGCAGGTCTTGAGTTTGTAGGGATGAGTTCGGTCGGGCCGTCAATTGCTATCATAACTGCACGACCTGCGGATGAAATCAAACACATTCTTGAACCTATGGATCTTACTATTGCTATCAGTACTCTGGTTGATAACAACGGGCTCGTATTTGAGTGATGTATCAAATCCTCCTATCACCCCCTTGTTCAAAAGGCATAATCTCTGTGAAGGGTAACATGGTGTGAATGATTGTCGGAGCAGGGGAATGAAACCACTGGGATGTACCCTCTCCGGTGGGCATGTTTTCTTTTCACCGGTGATCAATCGGGTGTTACGGCTCACAATTCCGTTCCTCCTGGGAATCGGGATGATTCTGTTGTATTACTCAATAT
>NZ_DATMYY010000386.1:0-2010 GCF_035560735.1 Methanospirillum sp. | reverse complement strand
GTGTTAATATGTTTGACTATTTACTTTTCTTTTTGGTGAAAGTGCCACTGCGGCCATAAAGATAATTGAAAAAAATACAGCAGTCAGCGGCCCAACCGGGAGTGAGTACGTAATTCCAGTGTAGGCACCAATAACACTGATGATAGCAGCCACAATGGGAGCTGCCAGAAACATCTGCCTTATCGTTCCGCAATACTGGTATGCAATCGCTGCAGGAGTGACAAGCCAGACATAAAGAAGCAGACCACCAACGATGGGAAGACAGAGTGCAACCATGATGGCTATCAGAAAAAGGCAGAGATAATACACTGGCTGCACCTGTATCCCACTGATCTCAGCCATCTTCCGGTGAAATGTAATGGCTGCAATCTCTTTGTTGAAGATATAAATGATCAGGATGATTCCCAGTGTGATAACGCACAGACCGTAAATCTCCTCCCTATACAGGGAGATG
The DNA here is from genome assembly GCF_035560735.1 of Methanospirillum sp. Taxonomy (GTDB): domain Archaea; phylum Halobacteriota; class Methanomicrobia; order Methanomicrobiales; family Methanospirillaceae; genus Methanospirillum. The sequence continues at coordinate 1,556 of NZ_DATMYY010000386.1, read as the reverse complement.
ACGTTGCCGTACAGAAGAGAACTGGCATCAAATCCCCGCCCGGATGATTGCATCATCGAAATAAAAAATATGGCAAGGGCCATCATCGTTCCAAACAGAACGCCCAGGGTAGTGTCGGTATGCATCCGGGTCCGGTAACTGAGCGGCCCCATGACTGTTACTGTCAGTATACTCATCACAATGGCCGAAAGCATCATGGGAAGCCCGAAGAATACTCCCGCTGCTCCTCCGGCAAATGCTGCATGAGACATCGTAAATCCAATTGAGGAGATGTTCATTTGAGTTATCAGAACACTCAGGATAGCACAACCGACTGAGGCGAAGAACATCGCCTCAATTGCATGGCAAAGCACATTATTCGGGAATAGAAACTCAAGCATCAGCCGGCCACCGGGACTGAGCGAATAAGGTTGGCTACGTTATCCGGCTTTGAAACAGTATTCAGAACTAATTTTCCTGTCTGCATAACAATCACCCGGATGTCCCTATCAGGAAGACTGTCAAATGCATGAGAGACCATCATGACCGGTACACCGGAATCGCAGATCTGGCAGAGAATATCTGAAACCTCATCCCGGGTCCTGATATCCAGGTTACTGTAAGGTTCATCCAGGAGAAGTACTGATGGCTTTTTTGCCAGATTGTGGGCGATGAGGACTTTCTGTTGCTGACCGCCGGAGAGTTTTCCGATGAGTTCATCTTTCAGGTGGTCAATTCGCAGAGTTCGCATTGCATCCCTGGCTGCCTCAACATCTTCTTCGGTCTCACGTCTGAACCATCCGATTTTCCCATATCTTCCCATTCTGACAACTTCTTCCACAGTGTAGGGAGTAAACGGGTGAAAATCAAAATTCTGAATAACATACCCAATACTGCATCTGGCTCTGGTTGCTTCTTTAAGAACTCCCATTCCGCAGACAGTAACAGATCCCCGGACAATGGGGAGCAGCCCGGTGATGGCTTCAAGAAGAGTTGTTTTGCCTGCCCCGTTTGGACCGCCGATAACAACGAATTCTCCAGCCCTGATATCAAATGAGATGTCCCTGATTACCGGGCATTCCGCTCCTTCATAGGTTGTCCAGACGTTTTCCAGATGAATTAGGCAGTCAGGTTTGCCACAGCTCACAGGCCATCAACCTGGAATAATTCCTCATCCTTCAGATCATAGAGGGATTGGGCATATTGTTCAATGGCCAGTTCATAGTCAGGATCATTCTGATCCAGGGTTTTCAAAGGATGTGGCGTGATTTTTATCTTCTTCTCATCTTTGCAAAACGTGCTAAATAGATTTTCGGACTTGATTATTTCGATATTTCCTTTCCCAAGTGTGCAACCGCTTCCAAGTTGAATTCCATCTGCCATGCAGGACTGCGGAGTGATTCCATTACAGAAGACCTGTGCCTTGAGCTCAAACGGATCTGCATTTAAAGCCTTCAGGGCATATCTTCCCATCCGATATCCTAACACAATAAATGGTCCAAGATGCCCGTGAAACCGGGCAAGACCATGTACTGAATAATCGCGGGGAATTTCCATATATTGACAATGGTCATGCC
>NZ_DATMYY010000385.1:0-3728 GCF_035560735.1 Methanospirillum sp. | reverse complement strand
CAATAGAGAAATCAAACGAAATAGCAGATAAGATATTTGAAATCTGGGTTGATGCACCGCATGTTGCACGAAACGCACAGGCAGGGCAGTTTGTAATCATACGAACCAATGAAACCGGAGAGCGGATACCCCTTACCATCTCCCGCGCTAGTGGAGATCTGGTCAGAATTGTGTTTATGGCAGTTGGGAAGACCACCCACGCCCTTGCAGCAATTAAATCCGGTGGAAGTATTGCAGATATTGTCGGCCCTCTTGGCCACCCGAGTGAAGTAAAATCCTGGGGAACCTGTGTTATTGTGGGTGGTGGAGCTGGAATATCTTCAACTCCCTGTATTGCTGAGGCACTGAAAGCAGCAGGAAATAAAGTCATCGGGATCATCGGAGCCAGGAATGCCGGAATGCTTATCTTTGAAGATGAGATGAGAGAGATCTGTGATGAACTCCATGTCACCACCGATGACGGATCTAAGGGAAGACACGGTTTTGCAGCTGATGTCCTGAAGGAGATTGTCGCAGATCAAAAGATCGATGCTGTCTGGATCATCGGACCCGCAATTATGATGAAGATAACCTCCATGGCGACACGTGATAAGGGTATCAAGACCTTTGTCTCTCTGAACCCCATCATGGTAGATGGCACCGGTATGTGTGGATCGTGCCGGTGTCAGGTTGCAGGAAAGACAGTCTTTGCCTGTGTGGATGGTCCTGAGTTTGATGCCCATGAGGTTGACTTTGATCTTCTCATGCAGAGGCAGCGGTATTACATGGAGCAGGAAAAAGAGGCTATCGCACTCTGGAATCAACAGGGATGTTCTTGTGCGGAGGGGAAATAAATGGGAGACCGCTCTGCAGAAGTCAGAATTCATGACTATCTGGAAGTTGATACCGGGTTTTCTGCTGAGGAGGCAATTGCAGAAGCTAACCGGTGTCTGCAATGTAAAAAACCAGCATGTGTCGATGGCTGCCCTGTCAATATTGATATCCCCGCATTTATTGCTGAAATAGCAGAAGGAAATTTTGCGAATGCAGCAGTTTCAATTAAAACCCAGAACATGCTTCCAGCCATCTGCGGACGAGTATGTCCTCAGGAGACACAATGCGAAGTACTCTGTATTCTTGGTAAAAAGGATAAACCAGTCCGGATTGGTCAACTCGAGAGGTTCGCTGCAGATGAAGAACGCCGGACAGGTATCAAACCCCAGGTTAAGAAATCACCAACCGGAAAGAGAGTGGCAGTGGTCGGGTCAGGTCCGGCAGGGATTACTGCTGCTGGAGAACTGGCTCGGGAAGGCCACACCGTAGTCATGTACGAATCTCTCCATCTCCCCGGAGGAGTGTTGACCTACGGTATTCCTGCATTCAGGCTTCCTAAAGATGTTGTTAATGCAGAGCTTGACCAGGTACTCAAACTTGGAGTTGAGGTAAAACTCAATCATTTTGTGGGAAAAAGTGTTTCACTTTCTGAACTTCTCACCTATGATGCAGTAATGCTTGGAACCGGTGCAGGCCTTCCGTACTTCATGAATATTCCAGGCGAACATCTGAACGGTGTCTACTCAGCTAATGAATTTCTCACCAGGGTAAACCTGATGCATGCAGAACAGTTCCCAAAATTTGACACACCTATTGCTAAAGCCAGCCGGGTAGTTGTTGTCGGAGGAGGAAATGTTGCAATGGATGCGGCAAGGACAGCACGAAGAATGGGAGCAAAAGTTACTCTCATCTACCGCCGCCGCTCAGAAGATCTCCCTGCCCGACTCGCTGAGATTCATCATGCAGAGGAAGAAGGAATAGAGTTCATCACCTGCGCAAACCCGACACGGATTTTAGGTGAACAGGTAGTGACAGGAGTAGAATGCGTCAGAATGCAGATGTGCGAACTTGATGCAAGCGGAAGACCGGCAGCAAAACCCATCGATGGTGACACATTCACGCTTGATTGCGATGTTGTCATTCAGGCAATTGGACAGGGACCAAATCCGGTACTGGTCCGTGAGATAGAGGGCATCGAACGGGGACGGGCTGGCAACGTAATTGCAGACGGAGATGGAAGAACTTCACATCCAAAGATCTTTGCTGCCGGAGATGTTACGACCGGAGCTGCAACAGTAATTCTGGCAATGGGCGGAGCCAAGAAAGCAGCACAAAGTATCTGCACCTATCTCGCTTCAAAATAAAATATGCAATATTCTGCTGATAAACCAAATCTTGAGGATGTCATCGGGTATACCTTTGTTAATCCTGATATTCTTGAGCGGGCGCTCAGCAGAAAAGCGTACTGTCAGGAACGGGGGTATCCTGAAGCCGACCATATGGATGCTCTGGCAACTCTTGGCGATGCAGTGATTGAACTACATATTCTTACCCGCCTTGTTGAAACAGGTGGGTGTGACAAGGGTGAGATATCTGTTAAAAAAATGGACCTTGTCAACATGTCCATACTTCGCAGGGCAGGAGAAACAATTCATCTTCATGAGTATATTCACTGGGGAAATGGTGAGATGCGAATGCATATCTGGTCATCAGGCCGTGTTATTGCTGAATGCATTGAAGCACTGATTGGTGCTGTATACCTTGATGGCGGGTTATACTATGCCGGGCAGGTTATGGAAACAATTGGGCTTTTTCCCACCGAACTCTGTGGAAATCCAAGACCTGTTTCATAAGGCGGATATACACGCCGGGTCCAATTAGGACAGTTTAAATTCAATAATCAGGAGAAAGAATGGAAAAAAGCCAGAAGAAATGGATTTATGTCTCAATCGGGATCAGCGTTGTCATTCTGGCTGTGATGGTTGGCTCTACTTTCAACGAAGAAACTCTCACCTACCTGGCACACATCAACATCTTTTTCCTGATGTTGGCATTATCGCTCAGATTTATTTCTTTTGCCCTTTGGGCACTTCGTATCCAGAAGATGTCTCTCTCTCTTGGATACCAGGTACCTTTTTCTCACTGCTACAATATGGTTGTTGCAAATCTTCTCGCAGGTGCTCTTACACCAGGTCAGGCTGGGGGAGAACCAGTCAGGATTCACGAACTCTACAAGGCTAAGATGTCGGTTGGTGACGCAACCGCTGTAGTAATAATGGAGCGGGTTCTTGATGCGGTCATGTTGGTCGGGCTCAGTATATGTAGCATATTCATTATGGGCAGCGTTATCTGGTCTCTTAATAGTGGAATTATCTTTGTAATCTTCTTCTCCCTGTTTCTCTTAATCTTCTTTATTCTCCTGCTTGTGTATGCAGTCAGGTATCCTGACCCGGCAAAACGGCTGGTGATGCGTTTTCTCCACTGGATAGAAGTAAAGATGAAGAAACCATCATTTCAGAAGATCATCTCCCGGACAGATGTTGAGTTTGATAATTTTTGTTGTGGAATCAACGCCTTTGCGAAACATGGAAAATCAGGTTTTGTCTGGGGGTCTGTCTGTACCATCCTATTCTGGTTCTCAGAGTTTGTGGTGGCATCAGTGATTTTGATGGGGCTAGGTCTCCCACCCTCGGTTTCTGAATCCATGCTTGCCCAGATCATCATCGCTCTTGTCAGCATGATCCCGATTACGCCGGGCGCATCAGGTGTTGCTGAGCTTTCAGCAGCCTCGCTCTATGCACTCTTTGTCCCAACAGCAGCTCTCGGGATCTTTATTCTCCTCTGGCGACTCATTATGTTCTATCTCAACATCGTCTTCGGATTTATTTCAACGATGTTTATCTTCAAGCGGGAAA
>NZ_DATMYY010000384.1:0-3605 GCF_035560735.1 Methanospirillum sp. | reverse complement strand
ATATATAAAATATGATGGACTGAATCCTGAACATTAGCATTTAAAAAATCACCCCGGTCTCGATCACAGATTATTGACAGAACTGGAGATGTTGCATGGAAAGAAAAAAGATAGCATACTTCTGCTGGGAATCACTTTATACTGACCGAGTAGGCGGTCTTGCTAGTGCTGCTACCTATCTGGCTCAGGAACTGGCAAAGAAGAATGAGGTACACTTCTTCACCCGTGGAGATGGTGACTTCACCTTCGGGGGAGTTCACTACCATACGGTCCGTCCGTACGGAAACAATGTGGTGGAATACTGTCGGAATATGAGTCACATGATGGCAGACCGTTTTCGTTCCCTTGATAGCCCACACTTTGACATTCTTCATTTCCATGATTGGCATGTGACCGAGGCTCTCCATCTTCTGCAGGATCGAAAAACCGTATTTACATATCATTCGACTGAATATGGCCGTAACGGAAATCACCATGGTGACTGGTGGGAATACCACGAGATTTGTGGAAAGGAGTGGTACGCCGGTTTAATTGCAAAACAGGTGACTACTGTCTCGGGCGTTCTTAAAAATGAAGTAATGCAGTTATATAATGTTCCTGATTGGAAAGTGCAGGTCTTTCCAAACGGGGTTGTCCCAGAACAGTTTGATGTAAGCCTTGATCAGGGAACCGTGAAACAGGAGATGGGAATTCATCCCTATGCCCCGACAGTTCTTTTTATCGGCAGGATGGCAGTTCAGAAAGGTCCGGATCTCTTTCTTGATGCCCTGCCACGGGTAAAAGAGCGATTCTGGGGTGTCCAGGCAATAATGGCAGGAGACGGTGGAATGAGGCCGTGGCTTCAGGAGCGCTCTGCAGCGATGGGCTTGCCAATCAGATTTCCCGGTTTTATCACAGATACTCAGTATGTCCGGTTACTAGCTGCAGCAGATCTTGTGGTTATCCCAAGCAGGAATGAACCATTTGGTATTGTGCTTCCAGAGGCGTGGAGTGCAGGAAAGCCTGTGGTGGCATGTGATGTTGGAGGTCTGCACGAAAACATTGAACCATATCATGACGGAATACGGACATCTGTATCTGCAGACAGCATCGCAGCAGGAATTTGCGAGGCCCTCGACAACATGGAGCGGTCACGTCGGTGGGGACGAAGTGGCAGGGCAAAGGTGTATCGCGACTTCCAATGGAATGGGATTGCAAACCGACTGGATTCTATGTATGCCGGAGTCAACTCCTGATATTTCTTACCAATATCCTTCAATATTGACTCATCTTTTTTGCTTCTGACAACGATCCCTGATCATGGATAAGCCGGTTCAGACTCCTGCTAACGGGCATGAACATTCAAATACCATTCCAGTAATCAATCCGGCTACCGGGGAACTCGTCGGGAAAGTGAACCGCGGAACGGCTGCAGATGTGGATGCTGCAGTAGCAATTGCATCAGAAGCGTTTCCAAAATGGACTGCTAAAGATGGAACTGAACGTGCAAAGGTACTTTTTGGTGCAGCCGCCCTTGTCAGAGGCAGACAGGCATATCTTGCAGGTCTACTCTCCCGTGAACAGGGAAAACCATTAAAAGAGTCTAAAAATGAGATTGCAGGATTTGCAAAAATTCTTGAATACTATGCCTCGATATCCGGGCTGTTAAAAGGTGATTACGGTCATTCTTCAGCGTATGGTCATGCTATAGTATCCCGGAATCCTCTCGGAGTCTGTGGTGCTATCATCCCATGGAATGTTCCGGCAATCATCATGGGATGGAAAGTGGGTCCTGCTTTAGCATCCGGGAATGCACTCATCCTCAAACCGGCTACAACGGCCCCGCTGACCTGCATACAACTAGCAGGATGTCTTGTTGAAGCTGGTCTTCCGGCAAATATTCTTCAGGTTGTTACAGGTCCAGGTCCGGTTGTTGGTGAGGCAATAACAGCCCATCCTGGTATCCGGGCGGTCTCGTTCACCGGTGAGGTTGCAACAGGCAGACGGGTAGCGTTACTTGCCTCCCCGCTCTTCAAACGGGTCACACTCGAACTTGGTGGGAGCGATCCCATGATCGTATGCAAAGATGCTGACCTTACCGTTGCAGCAAAGGGAGCAGTTGCCGGGAGATTCTTCAACTGCGGACAGACATGCACAGCAGTCAAACGATTATTTGTTGAATCATCTATAGAAGAGGAGTTTGTCCACAAGTTGCAAACCCTAATTATATCCCTTAAAGTTGGCAACGGCCTTGAATCTGATGTTGATATGGGACCGGTACACTCCCTTGCACAGCGTCGTCTGATTTCCGGACAGATTGAACGGACCATAGAAGGCGGCTTTGGCAAAATTATTACTGGAGGAAAGGAGATGAAAGTCGGCGATTATACTGGTTCCTTCTTTGAACCAACTCTCCTGTCTGGTCTTGATCCTGAGGCCCCTGTCATGAGAGAGGAGGTTTTTGGCCCTGTCCTCCCGGTCATGCCGTTTGATTCTCTCGATGACGCCATATCTGCTGCGAATAATACTCAATTCGGGCTTGGTGCTTCTGTCTGGACTCATGATTCCCGAATTATCAGCAGGGCTTGCGAAGAGCTACAGGCAGGTATCGTATGGGTAAATCAGCATCTCAAACTCCCACCAGAAGTCCCCTTTGGTGGAACAAAAGACTCAGGGATTGGCAGGGAAAACGGCCGATATGCACTGGATCATTATCTCGAAGAGAAAACAATTCTTATAAAGCCCTGATATCATGGTTGTTGCAGGAGTGCACGTATCAATAGCAGGATCTCTTGACCTGGCAGCGAGTCGGGCAAAAGAGCGTGGATGTGACTGTTTCCAGATATTCACCAAAAATCCCCGTGGATGGGCAGCAAAGGAGATAACTGAAAATGATGCTGAAGCATTCAGAGATGCTGTTTCAGCTTCATCGCTCTGTCCGGTCTTTGCTCATATGCCTTATCTCCCAAACCTTGCTTCAGAGAAACCTGATATGTACCGCAAATCGGTCGATGCCCTTGTACTTGAACTTCACCGGTGTTCTCTCCTGGGCATCCCGTATCTTGTGACTCATCTTGGCCATGCCGGGGATGATGTCAGTCTTGGTCGGGACCGGGTCGTTGATGCTGTACAAAAAGCCTTTGATCAGGATATTTCGGATGTAACTCTTCTTTTTGAGAATACCGCAGGTGAACGCAACTCGGTTGGGAGCAGACTGGAAGAGATAGCTAAAGTACTAGATGGCGTGGAGGATAAAAACCGCACCGGAATATGTTTTGACACCTGTCATGCATTTGCTGCTGGATATGATCTGAGAACTAGTGATACAGTTGCAGATGTTGCAAAGAAGATTGATGATCTCTTGGGTCTATCACGAATCACTCTCATCCACCTGAATGACGCAAAAGGTGAATGTGGTTCAGGCCTTGACAGGCATGAACATATCGGATGTGGGGCCATCGGGAAGCAAGGTATGGCGGCAATTCTCCACCATCAGGATTTTTGTAAAATACCGGTTATCTGTGAAACACCGGTGGATGATCGGCGCGGCGACGCTGAAAACATCGCTGAAGTACGTCGGCTGGCAATTTCGTCCTTTAATGAACAGTAATTCTACAGCCTTAAAA
>NZ_DATMYY010000383.1:0-8922 GCF_035560735.1 Methanospirillum sp. | reverse complement strand
TTGAACCCTCGACCTGCTGATTACGAATCAGCCGCTATACCGCTAAGCCACAACGGCGTGCCTATATACCTTTACGTTCAGATATAAAAAAAAATCGATGATATATAATTTACGAGTATCCGGTCATTGAAGTAACGTTCTGTGCTTTTTCCTGTGATTCCTCAAGAGGCCTGAACTTCTGCTCGTACTCTCCTACAGTTCTCTGCAGTACCTGGAGTAGATTCTTTGCATGGGTTGGAGATATGCTGACCACTGCTTTTCCCCGTGCCTGATTGATGCCCGGAATCTGGTGAAGGAACATAAACGTGAACTCATCCTCTTTATAAGCAATCTGGATCATATTACTGTATACGGGCTCCAGATTTGGAGGAATAGTCACCTGAATTTCATTTGAGGTCATACCTACATCTTATATGGGATCTGCATTAAATTGACCGAATATACTATAAAAAAAGAGACCGGCATTCCGATATCATCAATAATCCAGGCATACCGGTGCCCTCGTCAATTTTATTTCTCCCGCCATGATTCGATTCTTCCTTCTGGGCGATATACCATCTGTAAACAGATTTCGCTCTGCAAAGAACTGGCACCTGATGAGGATAATCTCTGGGATGAAATATGTATGATTGATCCAGTAGTAAAACCTGAACTCAGGGAATATCTCTCCAGTTGTCTTGCAGGCACTGCCCATACACCCCTTCCTTCCTGGACAGATACGGATCTAAAGGTGGGGTCAGAGCGATACGGAATTTATGGATTGATTGATAAATACGACGCAGATGCTGGGAATATATCTGTGGTCCGCAATTCAGGAGCACCGGTGTCAGGATGCTGGTCAGCTGACCGGGTTAGAATTGCTGCGTACCTTCTCTGCCTGAAAGAGTCGATGGGAATCGATCTTCCTGGAGGATATGTTGAGTATATTCCTGATGGAATTGTAAGGTACTGCGAACCACAGCCACGTGATAGGCGTGGTCTCCTTTTGGCATTAAAACAGGTGAAGAAGGTAATGAAAGGAGACCTCCCTGAGAAGCCTGCACGAGCTCCGTGTAAAAATTGTTCTTACCAGAGCCAATGCAATCCTGAAAAACCGAATCTTCTTTCAAGTATTCTTTTCAAGAAGCGTTAAGGATCTGATAAATTCTCCTTTCGCTTCGCGGGTTGTTCCGACGATCAGCCATTGCTCGTTTCCGTGCTGCTCAACTATTCCCTGCGCCTCTATTCTCTCACCTTTTATTGCCTGCCCTGTATAGGTATGGGTAAAGGAGAGAACCCTTCTGATCTTTGGATGATCTATTTCATAGATAGCCGGACTATCAAATGAAAACTGATCGCCGCTTACGGTTGCTTGTATTGTATCTCTTCCGATGACTGTTCCTTTCTTCATCACAAAACCCGGGAGATCATCATATGAGCGAGAGTAGAGCAGGTCAAAGTATGTACCGTCTATCTGACCTCTGTTCCATTTTCGCTGTTCATGGAGCAGAAACTCTTCATATCCAAGATCAGGATTTCGTTTCTTATACACACTCTTCCATAACCGCTCATCAAGATCCTCAATCAGACCTGATTCTATACCCTGCCTGAGTTTTTGTTGAGCGTGTGCAAAATTGGACCCATATACCACGCAGTCAATATCTGATCCTGACCCTGCTATCCCGCAGAGCATTGAACCGGTTACTCCGAATGATCCGTCAGGAAGAGCAAAAATTTCCTTCAGCCTCTGAACTCGTTCATCTTCTGCCGCTAATCTGGCTAGGTGTTCATCAGGTTTTAGAATCTCAACGATGTCAGAAAGCGGAACCCTGTGTACAAGACCTGAGTAGGATGGTTTCTTTGCAGCAATCAGGGCATATGCTTCTCCAAAGTCAACCTTTCGATATCTGATTCCCTTCGGATCAACACGCTCACCTGAAGGATCAGGAATATATCGAAGTACACATCCGGCTCCACCGATAGTATCGTATGCTGCAATTGCATAGAGCCAGTTATCAGCATCCCTGATAAAGTCACGGATTCTGATCGGGCGGGTGTTCATTCTATCCACTCTGCAAGCATGGCGGCTATTCGTTCAATATCTGCACCCGGGCGAATAATCTCCTTGTTCACCAGATCTACAACCGTTGATGGCGTGCCTTTGAGTGCCCCGACATCAATGGCATAATCATGCGGGACCAGGGCATCATTAATCGTAATTGGGGAGGGAGCTCCTGAAAGATTAGCACTTGTTGCAGTTATCGGGCTGTCAAATTTGTTTATTATCTCAATAGCTACATCCTGGGCCGGAAATCTGATACCAATAAGATTGGTTCCTGAAGTCAGAAGAGAAGGAAGAACTGACCGTGCCTTAAGAACCAGCGTTACCGGACCTGGCAGGAATTCATTAAGAAACGTTTCTGCAATCTCATCAACATAGGCGACGGCTGATATCATCTCTATATCACAGACTGCAATAGATAGTGGATTGTGATATTCACGACCTTTCGCCTCATAGACTTTATGTATCGCTTCTTCTGATAGGGCATCTGCCCCCAGGCCGTACAGAGTGTCAGTCGGATATACGACAAGTCCGTCTTTATTCAGGACATCAACTGCTTTCTTTATCTGGTCTTTCAAAATTTTCTCCCCTGTACCCGGTATAAATCAAAAACTGCAATCGATGAGACATGCATGACTGCAAAAACTCCAGCCTGTATTGGATCAGTTACAACGAGATCGGCGTGATCCACAACTGTTCCTGCCATGTTTAGTGCAATAACCGGAATTCCCGAAGCCTTCACCCGGTCGACTGCTTTAGAGACATCTCCTCCCATCAGTGAGCCGGCAAGAACAAGCATGGACGCTCTGGGCAGTCTTGCAACCGCATCAACAGCCTGAGTAAGTGTCTTTTCACCGACAAGCGGGATGGTGTCAACTGAAATTCTCTCTCCCCTGATATTGTGCCGGTCTGCCTCATTTACTGCTCCCAGGGCTACCTGTGCAACCTGGGCACCGCCACCGATGATGATAACTCTCTTACCATAGATATCGCCGAAGGAGCGGTGAATAATTACTTCACTGACCCCTGGAAGATTCTGAAGGCTGGTGATGAGATGATCTTCAATGATCTCTCCTTCGAACTCAACGTATAGTTCTTCGTATGTCTCGTCACACTGTCCTTCACAGGCTTCAAGGTGTATCATGACGATGTTTGCATTGTGTTCTGCAAAAACCGTTGCAATATCTTTAAGAACTCCTGACTTATTTCGTGCTATGATACAGACTGCCTTGAGTCCTTTTTCAGATCCCGTCCTGAATCAACTCCTTTCCATCATCTATAATAATCAGAATTTACCTTGTTCTGGTTTCCAGAGTAGAGTTGACGTTACGAAAGATACAATTTTTCTCGATTCTGTAAAAATGGTGGTCATGAATCATGTCGGTGCATGATCCCCTGAAGAAGCATCTTAATAACCATACCTACTGCGAAGAGGCAGAGCAGAAGAACAAACCACATCAGCACTCCGACATTGTGCTGAACTACCGGAACATTTCCTATTATGTAACCTCCAAGAACGAGCCCTCCGGCCCAGAGGAGACCACCTGCTATGTTATATATCAGGAACCAGCGATAGTGCATATTCCCGATTCCTGCGAGGAAAGGGGCAAAGGTCCGAATATATGGAACAAACCGTGCAACCACGATGGTGGCACCTCCCCATCTGGCGTAAAATTCCTTGGTAAACTGAATCCACTCTCCTTTTACAAACCCTGAAAGCCTCCCGGTCATCATCCTTTCTCCTGCATAACGACCGATCCAGAAATTTGCAGTGTCACCGAGAATAGCAGCGGACGCTACAACAACGAGTAGGAGCGGAAGGTCGAGGACCCCAGATCCTGCAAGAGCTCCGGCAATAAAGAGCAGTGAATCTCCTGGAAGAAATGGCGTTATTACAAAACCGGTTTCGCAAAAGATGATGATGAACAGAACAAGGTAGATGAGAAGACCAAGCTCAACCGCCATCTGGGACAACGATTGATCAAGGTTTAGGAAGAGATCGAGAGGATTGACGGACATGCTCATAGGAGATTGTCTGTGACACCTCATGAGGTTTCCCGCAAATTTACTATTTACTCACACTTATCCAGTGCTCATTATTTTGACAACAAAACCAGATAATGAAATATACTTGCCTGGACTTCATGCAAGAATGAGGAAATGTCTTTCTCACCTGATACAATCAGACAGGCTAATATCGCGGGAAGTCAAATGGAGATCATCCATGAAAAGGAAAGTGCTAACTGCAGTAGACGGATCACCTGAAGCAGATACTGCCCTTCTGAAGGTGATAGAGTATTTTAATTCAGAGGAGATTGAACTTCACGCAATTTATGTTATTTCACCTTCTAAATATGCCACGATAGAGGGAGCGGCAGGATATGAAGGGATATCCACGCTTCATGAAATCAGGGACCGTATCATTGCAGAGGAAAAAGAAGCGGTTACTGAAAGAGTAAAGAATATCGCCCATGATCACGGTCTTGAAATTACATTAATTGTAAGACTTGGAGATCCGCGAAGTGAAATCCTGAAAGCTGCAGATGAGATTAATGCAGACCTTATCGCTGTTGGTTCAACTGGTAAAGGTCTAGGTCAGCGTATTCTGCTTGGTAGTGTCAGTACATATATCGTCACTCATGCAAAAATTTCAACAATAGTTATCAGGTGACCGGTCACTGCTGAACCCCTCTGGTAACTTCCCGACAATTACCTTTTATTCTATGATGCAGAGTATTGGCTATGCTGCCACAGACTCTTCTCTCTCTGCTGCTCTGTCTGATTATCCTGGTATCAGGGTGTACGGCACTAGATAAACCAGTTGATTCCATAACTCCGGCTGCACATGTTTCTGACGCATATGGTTCTGCAGAGCGGGCTGCCCCAGCCCCACTTGCTGAGAAAAAAGCTACCGGAGGTACAAACCTTGCGGTCCAGTCATCAGAAACACTTACGCAATCAGATCAGAAGATCATAAACACGGCTGATATCTCGTTGCAGGTTTCTGATGTGAGGAAGATCGCCGATTCAATTAAAGAGATCGTGACGACTAGTGAAGGCGTAATTCAGTCCTCATCGGTTTCTGCCGGACGTGAAGATAAGTACACTGGTGTCGTGACTGTTCGTGTTCCCTCTTCAAAGTTTGATGAAACTCTTAAAGAAATTCAGAATCTTGGAAAAGTTACAACAAGCAGTGTATCAGCCCAGGATGTTACAGAAGAGTATGTCGACTTGGATGCTCAAAAGAATGCTCTTACCAATCAGCTCACACAGTATAACCGAATACTCGGCCAGGCTGTAAATGTATCAGAAATTCTTGAAGTCCAGCGTGAGATCGAACGGATACAGGTTGAACTTGACCGTATAACCGGGAAGATGAAATATCTTGACAACCGGGTAGCCTTCTCAACTATTACAGTTCGACTGTCAGAACCTGCATCAGTTGTTCCATCTCCTGGCTATTCGATCACCTCGGTGATCAGTCAGGCTATTGGGGGGTTCGCAGATACTGTGGTCTGGCTAGTCATCATGATTATGACATTACTTCCTATCATCATCCTTGGTGCTGTCGGTGTTATCATCTATTCCAGGTGGAAAGTACGGCGTTCGGACTAATTTTTTTTTTTTTGCACGTGAATCTATGCCCTGTAAGGTCAAACCTCTTGTATGGATCTCACGCAGGAAGTCCTGGTGCTTAGGGATGTTCTGATACCTGGAGGAAGGGTCTGTGATATTACCCTTTCAGGGGGCAGGGTTTCCCATCTCGGCGCATCAGGAAAGGCGGATACGATATACCGATGTCACGATACGATCGTTGTTCCTGCAGGCATTGATATGCACGTTCATATGCGTGATGGGGTTCAGGCTCAGAAAGAAGACTGGGAGTCTGGAACAAAAAGTGCTCTTGCCGGAGGAGTCACGGTTGTTGTAGACCAGCCGAATACTATACCTCCTGTTACAACCGGGAAAATTCTGCAGGATCGTGCACACCTTGCACAAGAGCAAGCATATTGTAACTTTGCCATAAATGCGGGGGTTACTGTCGATGCTGATCTGGAAGGTATGGCCCGAGCCGGTGCAATGGCTTTTGGAGAAACATTTGCTGGTCCTTCAAGTTATGGAGAGGCTCTTTCGCGTGACGATCTTAAATCTGCTATTTATTCCATCAGAAACCTCGACGGACTTGTAACACTCCATGCAGAAATTGTACATGAGGGTCAGGACAATACTCTTGCTGCACATGATATTCTGCGATCCACCGCTGGGGAAAGGCAGGCAGTTCAAATGATACAGGAGATTGCCACTCCAGGATCCCGGATACATTTCTGCCACATTTCGAGTGCCGAAACGATAACAACAATAAAAAGTAAAGAGACTGGAACCATCGAGGTGACCCCTCATCACCTCTTTCTTTCGCATGATTCCTGCACTCCTGATGATACACATGCCAAAGTAAACCCTCCCCTGCGGAAAGAATGCGAACGTAAGCGGTTATGGGAATGCTGGAGCAAGATTGATGTCATAGCTTCTGATCACGCTCCCCATACACTAAAGGAAAAATCAGTACCCTTCTCTGATGCTCCCTCCGGAATTCCTGGAGTTGAGACCATGATTCCCCTTCTTATGGCTGAAGTGCATCATGGAAGAATCTCGCTTACCGATGTCATAGAAAAAACTTCAACCAACCCTGCCCGGATCCTTGGAATTGAGCCTGCCGGATACCAGCCTGGAATGCGTGCTGATTTTGCTCTCTATCCAAAAACCAGTTCAACGATTCAGGTAGAGAATCTCTTCTCCAAAGCAGGATGGACTCCGTATGAAGAGATGGAAGGAGTATTTCCTGAAATGGTTATTATGTCAGGGCAGGTGGCGTATGATCAGGGGGCATGTATCAAAACAAATCCTACCTGGATAAAGGGAAGAGGATATATCCCGGAGAAGTAAATATTGTGGTGTGCCTTCCTCATTTCCATAGGTCCCCGGGAGATCTAATGAAGACTCAAGAGATGATCCATGGGACAACCCGGAAATGGTACATATTACGGCACCGCCCGGCAGAGGGCGTTTAATGGGTGAAGGACGGCAAAAGCCACTGATGATAACCATTTGTTAATGCCGGGTGACAACTCTTATGACAACTCCTGATGAGATCAGGTCTTCACTTGTTGCCACTGATGACGGTACTATTTTCACTATTGAAGTATCAGCAAACAGTCGCGTCGAACGATTTCCCACTGGCTATAATACTTGGCGTCAGGCACTTGGTATCCAGGTCAAGGCTCCGGCAGTAGAGGGAAAAGCCAACAAAGCAATAACGGGACTTATTGCTGAGACCCTGAATATTCCAAAAACGAGTGTCCATATAATCAGCGGACAGACTTCATCGGTAAAGAGAATAAAGATAGACGGGGTCTCTGATGCAGACCTTTCGCAAAGATTGAGCGCTCTCATATTAGCAGTATCGTAGCTTTTTTCGTAGATTCTATTGGGAATCATCGTATTGTTTAAATACTTTGTGAGAGACTGTCTTCCCATAATTATGGTAATTATTGTTGCTTGTGGAGGTAGTGGGATTGTATGAGCAGGAGACTACGAAATACCGGATTCACCTTACTGTTCAGGCAGAAGGGGTGGTTGACCGGTCAGACGTAGTCGGTGCTATCTTTGGACAGGTTGAAGGTCTCCTTGGCTCTGAACTCGAACTGCGTGAATTGCAACGTCAGGGCAGACTTGGCAGGATAGATGTCAGGGTCGTGAGCAAACAGGGCCGGTCTTCTGGTGAGATCCTTGTTTCTACATCACTCGATCGTGCAGAGACTGCGATCCTTGCCGCATCTATGGAAACCATCAGCCGGGTAGGTCCATGCGCTGCTCAGGTTCAGGTCCAGAATATTGAAGACATCAGGGTCACTAAGCGAAACCAGATTATAGAACGAGCAAAATCCCTCCTCCTTGAATTTGAGGAGCCGGGTATTGATCCCGAATCACTCATAGATGCTGTCAGGGAAAGCCAGCGTATTGAGAAGATTGAGACAATAGGTCCTGATAATGTTCCTGCTGGTCCGAATGTCCTTCAGTCAGATGCAATTATTGTCGTTGAAGGAAGAGCAGACGTGATCAATCTCCTGAGAGCAGGCATTAAAAATGCAATTGCTGTTGAAGGAACCAGTGTTCCTGGCACGATCATCAGTATGTGTCACAAGAAAACTGCAACTGCCTTTCTTGATGGAGATCGTGGTGGGGATCTCATTCTTCGCGAACTTCTTGAAGTGACTGATATTGACTTTGTTGCATTTCCTCCGAGGGGAGAGTCGGTAGAGGATCTCTCTCGTAAAGAGATCATCAAATCCCTGCGTAACAAAGTCCCAATTGAGTATGTTCTTGAGGACCGCGTCGCCGAGTACTTAGCTAACCGAGATAAAGAAGGAAAAGCCGCACAGAAGAATGAAGAACCTGAAGAAGAAGTCCCTTCTCCACAGGAATCTGAAGAGGTGCCCGAATCTCCTGAACCTGAAGAACCTGCCCAAGCAGCACATGAACCACCTGTAACCGAGGAGGTATCAGACCCCCCCTACAAACCACGGTCAGTTTTTACTCATATCAGTGAAGTTCGGGAACGGGGAGTTATCAGGATGCTATCAGGAGAAGGAGACGTGGTTCTTGAGATGCCGGTGGCCCAGATTGAGGATTCACCTATTCCCGATGATCAGACATTTCAGGGAGTTGTCATTGACCAGGATGTGAATCAGCAGCTTCTTGATCAACTATCACTCCTAGGCATTAAATTCCTGGCTGCACCTTCATTTACCGGAATTGTTAGAAGACCTGCATCAGTTCGTCTTATTCCTTTTAGATAGGCGAACTGGCTTATTATTTTATAT
>NZ_DATMYY010000382.1:0-2287 GCF_035560735.1 Methanospirillum sp. | reverse complement strand
TTTCTCCAGATATCTTGATATCAGAGTTATCGAGAAGGTCATTACGAAATAAAATATCCCCAGCGTTAAATATATCTCAAACGGCCGTGATGTTCGTGAGTAGATCAGGTTTCCAACCCTTGTCAATTCAGTTATTGAAATGACAGATACCAGAGAGCTATCTTTTAGAAGCGACGAGAATGAGTTCATCATCGGAGGTATGGCAACCCTGATAGCCTGAGGAAAGACAATGTACCGAATCGTTTGAAAACGAGAAAAACCTAATGAATAGGCTGCCTCCTCCTGACCCCTGGGAATAGATATCATCGCTGCACGGATTGTCTCAGACATATATGCAGCACTGTTTAATGCAAGCCCGATAACACCTGCAGTAAAGGCATTTAAGATAATACCAACCGAAGGAAGCCCATAGTAAATAAAAAATAACTGCACAAGCAGAGGGGTTCCCCTGAATATCTCAATATATACTCCCAGAATCGTGGATATTACACTCTGCTGGTAATACCTGCGAATCATACCTACGCTGATTGCAATCAGTAAGGCAACGAAAAATGCTGCAAAGGTAATTGTAATCGTGGTAAACGTGGCACTAAAAAGAATCGGAAGATTCCTTCCGATGATCTCGGACTGAAAGTCCATCGTTATGAAAGATTCAACCACGAATCAACGATCTTCTGATAAGTTCCGTTCTGCTTGATTGTACCAAGGGCTTGATTCAACTCTTTAAGCAATGAATCCGATTTTTTGGATGTAACCATAACCAGTTCGGAAGGCTCACCAACAGGAGTGTTTATAACCTTCAAACCTTCCCGGTTCTTTGCTTCAGTCACTGCGTAGGCATACCCTACAACGACCGCATCGATTCGCTTATTAACAAGATCGATAAATGCATCATTATTGTAGTCATACCGCTTGACTTCTTTAAGCCCGGTCAGTTTATCTACCTGCTGCTCAGCTCCTGTTGAGGACTGGACACCAACCACTTTCCCGGCCAAATCTGCAGGAGATTTAATAGAGTCGTCATCAGACCTGACAGCAATGATCTCGCTCAGGTTGTAATATGGATCGCTCATCCCCACATTTCCAGCTGATGCTTCCTGTTTGGACATGGCGGTAATGAGGACATCATAGTCGCCTTTATCAAGTCCTCCCAAAAGTGCCTGCCACTGGGCATCAACAATCGTAACATTGAGCCCCATCTCTTTTCCAATAGCCTTGGCAAGATCAACATCGAACCCCTCAACAACTCCAGTTTTATCATTAACAGATTCAAACGGAGGGTATTGCGCACAAAGACCAACGACAAGTTTTCCGTTCTCTTTCAAATCTTTCTGTGATTGACTTGAGGTTTCCTGTGCAAACACACTCCCGATACACATTACAATGCAGAGAGTAACTATCAAACAACGAAGAAAATTCATCAATATTCATTCCTTCTATCCGGTTTCCAGTTTCATAGACAGGATTCTGGAGAACCTACCGGAAAGATAATACACGTCTAAAGGATGAATATTTGAATGAAGACTCTGAAAAAAATTAGGCAATATTCAAATGATAATCATCCAGTTTCCAGACAAATGAACCCATTAAAGAGGATATTCATAACATAAATGAATGGATCGGGTCAGTTAGTTCTGAACTTTCTTCATCAATGGCATAAAATGGAATAGATATTCCTGTTTCAAGTATGAGCGAATGAAATTCTTCGATAAATATTCCCTGGCCATCCCGATAACAGAGAGAATTTGTTATTGTGTTCAGATTGTTGATACATGTGATCTCTCCCTTGTAACGATCAGAGCAGCATGTTTTGTGAACACCACAACTCGGGCTCTTGTCAACTCCTATCACACCGGCAATTTCGTATTCATTTTTCTGATAATCTTGAATCTGATCAACAATTGGTGAGAGAATTTTTCTGCAGTAACGGCGGTATGCAGGAATGTCCATCTGTTCAAAGACATTACCCCATCTTCTAATTCCATAATACCCCATTTCAGGGCATGGCAACTGGATAATTCCATATCCTTTCTGAATGAGTGAAGAGATGATCTCATCATGCACTCCTTGATATCTAGCAAGCCCATCCACCTTCGCATTTACATTCAGAAGACAATGAGCAACGAGTATGATCTTTTTTGCCCGATTCATGTATACCCATGGATTTCCGTTTTCTGAAGTTTATAGAATAGCACTGATTTTCCCTAGTGGAGTTACTCTTTACATCAGAAAATATTGAGATTTTTCGGCTTTTAGACGAGTAAGATTATCATATAGTGCCCATCCA
>NZ_DATMYY010000381.1:0-5673 GCF_035560735.1 Methanospirillum sp. | reverse complement strand
TAATGCAACGGAGCGATGTAATGAACCTTAAATACGTCCAGACAACCTGTCCGTTCTGCGGAACTGGTTGTTCTATGAACCTTGCGGTTGTGGATGGGGTAGTATCAGGAACTCAGCCATACCACCGCTCACCTGTAAATGAGGGAAGACTCTGCATTAAGGGTGGGTTTTGTGAAGAGTATCTGAGCAGCCCCGACCGCATCAAGAAGCCATTGATTAGAAAAGACGGGCGTCTTCAGGAAGTATCCTGGGAAGAGGCAATTTCTTTCACAGCACAAAAACTCAAAGAATTCAAACCCGATGAAGTGGCATGCATTGCATCAGCCAGAACCACCAATGAAGACATCTATGCAATGGTCAAACTTGCAAAAGATGTTATTAAGACTGGGAACATTGACAACACACAGAGTTGTCTCAACTCTGCCATTGGGATAGGAATCTCAAAATCAGTAGGATTTGATGCATCCACCTGCTCAATCGACTCTATCCTTTCAGCAAAAGTGATCGTAGTTGTCGGTGCTAACCTGTACGTTCAGAATCCAATTCTTATCAGTCAGATAACATCAGCAAAGAAATCTGGTGCAAAGATTCTGTATGCATCTTCAACAGCAAATCCAACCGGAAACCTCGCTGATGAAGCCGTAACCTACAAGGAATCAGCCGGAACTGCATTCATCAATGCAGTCGCAGCTGAAGTCATCAAGTCAGGCAAGTACGACAAGGCTGCTGAGAAGATTGCAGGATTTGCTGATTTCAAGAAGTCAGTTGCATCAGCAACAGCAGATGCAGCCGGTGTATCTGAAGAGTCTATCAAATCAGCAGCAGAACTGATCACTTCTGGCAAGGGCATCTTTGCATTCTCACCAACTGCTCTTACAGAAGCCGGGTCACGTGCAATGGCAAACCTTGCAGTACTCACCGGTAACGCTGATGGAATATTAGTTCTCCGAAGCCGCAACAATGGCCAGGGAGCTGTTGATGTCGGAGCAGTTCCGGCAGAAGGAAGTGGATATGCAGCAGTCCTTGCAGGCAAGGCAAAAGCAGTCTACATGGCTGGAGATAGCCCAAAGGTCTGCGAGTGCGGATACCCTGAAACTATTGAGGCACTCAAGAAGGCAAGCCTTGTAATCTTACAGGATAGCCTTGCAGGACCATTCATGGATGTTGCCCATGTCGTACTTCCGGCTGCAGCTCTCCCTGAAAAGGACGGCACCCAGACCAACACAGAACGCAGAATCCAGCGTGTCCACAAAGCTGCCGATGCTCCAGAGCTGGCAACTGCCGACTGGAAGATCACAGCAGACATTGCAGCAGCAATGGGCAAGGACTTTGGATGGAAGTCCTGTGAGGATGTATTTGCAGAAATGATCGCATCAGTTCCGGCATACAAAGGTATCAGTCTGGAACAGACCGACAAACCAGAAGCAGTAATGATTAAAGAGTCCGCCAAGCCGGCCTTTACTGTTGCAGTTGACAAGGAGGCCTGAACATGGCAGCAAAAGGCGAGATGGTATATGCATGGGCAAAAGATGCAGAGACACTCAAGAAAGGAGAGTGTGGAGGAGCAATCACTGCCCTGCTGAAGTACGCACTTGAAAGCAAGACTGTTGATGCAGTTGTAGCAATCAAGAAGGGTAAAGATCTGTACGATGCAGTACCTGCCGTCATTACCGATCCTGCTGATATTCTCACAACTGCCGGGTCACTCCACTGTGGTACCCTTCTGCTTCCAAAGATCATCAAGAAGTACCTGAACGGTGCAAAAGACAGCAAGATCGCTGTTACCTGCAAGGGTTGCGATGCGATGGCCTTTTACGAGATGGCAAAGAGGAACCAGATCAACCTTGACAACGTCATTCTGATCGGTGTCAACTGCGGAGGATCTGTAAGCCCGGTTGATGCACGCCGGATGATCTCAGAGAAGTTCGAGGTTGACCCTGATGTTGTTCACAAGGAAGAGATCGACAAGGGTCAGTTCATCATCGAGTTCGAGGGCGGTCACAAGGGAATCAAGATCGAAGAACTTGAAGAAGAAGGGTACGGACGCAGGTCCAACTGCCGCCGCTGCAAGATGAAAGTTCCACGTCAGGCAGATCTTGCCTGTGGTAACTGGGGAGTCTTTGGCGAGAAGGCAGGAAAAGCAACCTTCATTGAGATCTGCTCTGAGAAGGGTGCAAATCTCCTGAATGGTGCCCAGTCCAAAGGAGCAATCGAGACCTGTGCACCAGACCCGAAGGGTATTGATATCAGGGGCAAAGTCGAGAAAGCAATGCTTAAACTCGGTGAAGAGTGGCGTCATCGCGACTTTGAAGGACTTGGTGCCGGAAAAGACCGTCTCCAGAAGATCATGAACGAGAGTTCACGGTGCATCAGATGCTACCAGTGTATCGACAACTGTCCAATCTGTTACTGTATCGAGTGCTCTACCAAGAAACCATGGTACATTCCGGAAGGCACAGTGCCACCAGGCTTCATGTTCCACCTGATCAGATTCGCACACATCTCTGACTCTTGTATCAACTGTGGTCAGTGTGAAGAACTCTGTGCAGTCGACATCCCGAATGCACTCTTCATGCATGCACAGCAGGTTGAACTCGAGAAGATGTTCAAGTATGTTCCAGGTCGTGACCTGAACCCGCCAATCCATGCACTTGCAGAGGAGAGGGCGGAGCGTGCACGTCTTGAGGCAACAGGTTCAGACATGATCTATGATAATGTCTTTTCCGAATAAACCATCATTTTTTTAAACTGTTCATCCAGGTATAGACCTCCAATTCTCTGGATACTTTTTTGTCAGAAGCATATACCCGGCAGGAAATCTAAAAAAGGACATTGTCTGGGTCACAGTTTTAGGAATACTGCTGATGAATCCTAATCAGCAGAAAAGTGATAGAGGCAGCATACAATACCTGAAGTACAAGGTTTGGTGTGATGTCAAGACAGGTAAAAATAATGACTGCATACACGGGGGTAAGCAATGAAACAAGGTCGAGTTTCTTTTTCTTTACCGCCAGGTAAGCAAGTACGATGGATCCTGCGATACAGCCCCAGAAGAAGGTTCCTGGATCTTCGATGATCCTCAGATCTGATAGAATCACTGCAACCACAATTCCTCCCCACACAAGTGCCAGAACTGCTGCTGATAATATCTTCTCTTTAAGCGAGAGTGATTTCAGAATCTGAAGATCGATATTCATGCTCCTGATCCATTCGTCTGGATAGTTTAAAGCCTCATGCAATTGGCAGGAAACTCAAAATAACATAGGCATTTCCCGAAGTAATCAGTATGTTTACAGTCAGGATACACACTCAGTTCTCTCATTTTTACCATACAATCGCTATTCAACTCGTGAAATGAGAATCCGATTGATAATCTTTAGGTATGAACACATGCCACCCGGGTATAGGATATCGATCCTGATTACTGATATTTTAGCCCTAAAATTTCATTTTCCAGGCCTAATTACCATTATATAGGAACATGCCGACTCTTAACTCTCATGACTTTGCGAAACCTGTTCTGCCTTCTTTGTCGTCGACTCAATTGTCTGAAGGTGTGACACTTTGTCTGAAACTGCTGAAACTGCAAAAAGGGATGCTGCGTTATGCCATCTTCTTGACTGTTCACATCTCACACCGACTCACTGGAGAATCTGGATCCTGTCGGCAATGGGAATTTTTCTCGACGGATATGACCTTTTTATTATCTCGATTGCTCTACCATTGATCATCCGGGACCTCTCACCAACCCCTCTTCTTTTGGGAGCTATCGGATCTGCTGCTGTCATTGGAGCTATTTTTGGTGCATCCGTGGGTGGTGTCCTTACAGACAGGTTCGGGAGAAAATCAATCTATATCGTCGATCTCTTCCTGTTCATCATTTTTTCATTCTGCTGCGGTATTGCTTGGGATATATCCTCGCTCATCATCTTCCGTCTGCTCCTTGGTGTGGGCGTAGGTGCTGACTACCCGATCTGTGCTTCATATGTCTCTGAGTTTATGCCAGTAGCGCTTAGAGGCAGAATGCTGATTGGAGCATTTGCATTTCAGGCAGTCGGGATGTTTACTGCTGCAGTCGTGGGTCTGGTCATTCTCTTCATGTATCCTGATCCGGCATCCTGGAGATGGATGCTGATATCAGGAGCAATTCCGGCAGTAATTGTTTTAATAGCAAGGGCAACTGTTCCGGAGAGTCCACGGTGGTACCTCGGACAGGGACTCTTCAGGCAGGCTGCCCGGGTTATCTGTCACTTAATACCAAATAAAGAGGACAAAATCAGAGATTGTGTTGCAAGGCAGGATAAAGAGCCTATCAATGCCACGAAAGAGCACTCTGAATTTTCAATTCTCTTTTCGAAAGAATATCGGAAGAGAACAATTCTCGCCACCATTCCCTGGTTTTTAATGGATGTAGCAATGTATGGTGTCGGCATATTTCTGCCGATATTGCTTGCAGGACTTCTCTTCACAAATAAAGGAGGAACTGGTCTTGATGAGATATACCAGTCCATAGCCGGATCTGCATTCCTTGATATATTCCTGCTTGCCGGTTTCCTGCTCAATATGCGATATGTTGACAAGATCGGGAGAATCAAACTTCAGATTTATGGTTTTCTCGGGATGACCCTCGGAATGCTCCTCATCCTGATGGCATGGATGTTTGGGAGCAACATCTATCTCATCTTCAGCGGGTTCATATTCTTCAACCTGCTTTTAAATTTGGGGCCTAATGCAACCACATTCATCCTGCCGGTTGAACTCTTTCCAACAAGGGTTCGCGGATCGGCTCACGGGCTGGCATCAGCAGTTGCAAAAGCCGGTGCTGCGGTTGGGATATTCCTTATCCCTATTGTTCAGGATATTGCAGGGATCGGAGGTGTGCTAGTGGTAATAGGGATTGTGTCACTTGCAGGACTTCTTGTCACTCTGATCTTCAGAATAGAGACGAAAGGACAATCACTTGATGATATTGATCCAGGAGTTTTTGGATAACACAAACAGGGGTACAACAGATGGATACTACATCAGAAATGGCGGGAGAAAGGATAGTCGCTGCTATCGGGCTTGCCCTAGGTCTGACAATAATCACCACGATCCTCGACCTGTTCGGATTTCACTTTCTCCTAACATCCAAAAACCCGGTGTTTTTTATCGGTATCGGATTTGTGGTGGTTATTGCAATCTGGTTCGGGTGGAAGGGAGTGCTCGCAGGATATCTCGGATGTTTTTTGGGTGCATTGCTTACACTGCCTATCGCCCCTGAATGGGTGTTTGTATTTGCGTTATCAGAAGGTGTGCAGGTTGCAGTCCCTGCACTTGCCTTCAGACTATCAGGTGCGAATCCAGCCCTCAGGTCTGTGAAAGATGTCTCTCTCTTTCTTATTTTCGGGTGCATCCTAAACACAATTCTTAGCGGGCTGATTGGGACTTATGTACTCTGTACAACCGGGGTTACTCCAGCCGGGCAGTTTATTTCGTTCTTCGAGATGTGGATTGTAGGAGATATGATGGCAATATTTATCATAAGCACGATACTTCTCAGTTTCGCAACTCCATACATGCGGGCAAAAGGCTGGATATCCTAACATTCACATTTTATCTGAATTCGGCGTGTATTCTCTAACTTATTTATCTTTCGGCCCCGATTCTGAATGCAGACCTTGTTAGCAGATC
>NZ_DATMYY010000380.1:0-4214 GCF_035560735.1 Methanospirillum sp. | reverse complement strand
ATATATTCCTCTTGATTCTGGTGTCAGGAGTCCTGGTCTCCGGTTGTATCCAGGCTTCAGATACTCAGAAAGGTGAGAACGGTGCTGATAACCTGTCCAATAACTCATTTGTCGTGTCAGTTAATTCTGCAATAAACGGTTCAACCCTTCCCACTAGGTTCACCTGTATGGGTCCTGGACAGGTCCCTTCAATATTTTGGAAAAATGCTCCGTCAGCAGCAAGATCAATGCTTCTTATCATGGATGATCCCGATGCTCGAGACAAAGTGTTCACACACTGGATTGTGTATAATCTGAGTCCAAGTGATGAAGTGATACCCCCCAATCAGGTCCCTGCTGCAGATCGTGCTGGATCTGGATATCAGGGGGTAAATTCAGTTGGGTCAAAGGGATATTTCCCACCATGTCCCCCGGGAGGGCTAACTCACCGGTATGTATTTACACTTTATGCCCTTGATTCAGAAATCAAACCTGATCCTGCAGATCGGTCGCATGTAGATGCAGCAATGGAAGGGCATGTTCTGGCAAAGGCCAGAAGTATAACATTCTTTGGGCAGTAACATCACTGATTATGATCGATAATTCCATCAGCCTTTTTTTGATACTTCTATCCGATATTATTGCTTGAAATAATTGGAAAATACTGCAAGGAGCAACCCGGCAATAAAAGCAGCAGCGATTCCGGCTGGAATAGCTATGAGTGCCATCACCCCGGAAACAAGAGGGTCTTCAGTCTTTAATCCATGTCCAACAAGTTCTAGAGCTACAGCAAAAAGCAAAGCTCCAAATACTCCTCCCGGAATTGCTGTAAGAGTTGCAGGGTTCGTAAGAAATACCGATCCACAGATAAGGATTATGCCACCCACAATCATAGCGCCACCAGAGCGTGCACCGAAACGGTAATGTGCAGCTACCCCGCCTGCCCCGTGACACATGGGAAATCCTCCCAGCATTGAAGTGGAAAGACTCATTACTCCGATGGTAAGACTCAACCTGTCGGGTGTGATTCTGCGATGAAAAAGTTCGGTTGAAAGAAGAGCCGTAGCAAGGATTGAATTTGCCAGTGTAAGCGGGATCTGAGGAATGACCAGAACCCATGTCGCTTTTACATACTCCTGATAGTTTGGTAGAGATATGACAGGAAGGGTAGGAAAAGCAGCTGCCGGAATTCCTGTTGTACTCAAAAGTGCCACTATTCCGATACAGAGGATGACAAGAGCAGAAAGATCAGGCAGGTGAACCCGCCTGCTTCCAAGTAAAAAAAGAGCCAGGATCGCAAGGCAGAAAATGAAGAAGGAAAGATCATGAATCCCGAACTCCATGATTGCACTCTGGAGAAGGATCAACCCGAGCGCGAGTTGAATCCCGCGTACAACCGAAGATGGAATCCTGGTTGCCAGCCATTGCATCTTTCCGCTGAGGCCAATAAGACAGAAGAGAGTCCCGGTAATGATACCAGAAGCAGCTATTTCTCCGGTGGTTACTCCTCCGGCTATGGCCACTGCTGCTATCGCTTTGAGCGGTTCTACTGATATTGGGATTTTGTACACGAAACCAGTGATGATATACCATATCCCGCAGAGAAGGAACATTAATGAGAGGGACATGCCGGTTGCAAGTGATACTGCAAAGAAGAGAGGAATTATAGTCCCAAAGTTGCCAACTGATCCGGCAATATTTCCAAGTGTTATTCTGAAACAGTCACCGTCCTTATCTCGTACAGTCTGCATACTCCTCACGCGGCATTACATGGACTGAAAGTGCCTTGGACACAGGCATACCTGTCCTGTATTTGAGAATGGAATCTCCAGTCTGGAAAGATATCTCTGCTGTCATTCCCTGGATTTGATCAGCAAGGCGCTGCATGGTGAGATGAATGACCTTTTCTACAAAGGCAACACTGTCATAGAAGAGCAGTTCAGTCACATCTGAACAGTAGAAAAAATGACCCTGATCACTCAGAGTTAATGACCTTTTTGATGGTTTCATCAAGAACAGCCTTTGTGTATGGCTTCATGAGAACCCCGGTGAATCCAAAGTCCCTGAATCGTGAAACTGCAGGATCGTTTGCATCACCACTTGATACAAGTGCTTTAACTTTTGGATCCATTTCAAGAAGGGCGGCAATGACCTCTTTACCTCCAAGTCCACCGGGAACTGAGAGGTCAAGTATGACAACATCAAATCGTGCATCCTGATTAAGTGCCGCACGATATACTTCTATTGAGTCTTCTCCTTTACTTGTAATAACAGCATCATACCCGAGTTTCTTCAGGAGTATTGAGGTAATCTCACAGATGGCTGGCTCATCATCAAGGAGAAGAATTCGATAAGTCATGAAACGTGTGTAGGTATGTATGGCATACCCACATATTTTCTTTGTGAAATGGGTAAGCGGGGTTTATCGCATGTTCGGCAGTGATCTTCATATCAAAGGTATGTCTAAATTTATGGGATTTGTGTGTATATTCATCTCTTTCTCACGGACTCCTGCAATCTCTCTTGTAATTACTGCCGGGGCAAAATATTTGATACCCCTGAACTGGAACGTGATGAGATCTCTATCGATGCCGACATCCCGGTAGATGCCACTTACGATCTCACTGATCTGTACTCCTTCCTTTCCCGAGATCCCAGGGTAGTTGTCACATTTATCGGTGGCGAACCGACTCTTCGCAGTGATCTCATCATCAGGGTTATGGAAGATCTCCCTGACACCCGTTTCATGATCCAGACAAATGGCATTCTCCTTCACCGGCTCCCTTCAGAAATAGTCAATAGGTTTGAGACAATTCTGGTCTCAATCGATGGTGATAGAGAGACAACTGATGCGGGCAGAGGGTCAGGTACATATAACCGGGTAATGACCAATATCCAGCATATTCTTGCCAATGGATATGTGGGTGAGATAATAGCCAGGATGACGGTTCATGAACCAGTTGATATCTTAAAATCAGTCCTTCATCTCTCCAGCAATGCTGAATACCCATTTTCATCCATTCACTGGCAGATTGATGCTAACTTTTGGAATGATTTTCAGATTAGAAAGTTTAAATCCTGGGCTGAAACTTCATATATGACAGGCATAAAACATCTGGCAGATGAATGGGTATCACGGATGGAACTGAATGGAGTGGTAGAGAGATGGTATCCGTTTATCGATCCGATTGAAGATCTGCTTCTCAAACGCTCTTCCCGGCTTAGATGTGGATCAGGATTTGCAAACTACACTGTTCTTACAAACGGCCAGATATCGCCATGTCCGATTATGATAGGGATGGCTGATTATTATCTGGGAACGCTCACAACTGCAGATATTCAGAATCTCCCTGATGTTCCTGTTCCCGGAGCCTGTGCAGTATGTGATATCCGTGATCTCTGTGGCGGAAGGTGTCTCTATTCTGCAATTCTCGAGCCGTGGCCACAGGAGGGGCGTGAACTGGTCTGCACTACTGTCAGGGAATTATTTAAGGTGTTGTCAGATTCTCTTCCACGGATTCAGTATCTTCTCAATACCGGTGTTATCACCATGGCAGACTTTGCCCATGAGAAGTACAATGGATGCGAGATTATCCCTTAATCCCGCACTATTGTTTTATCTGAAAAAAGTATTCATCCAGGGGCAAATTTGCCCGGGTTTGAATGCTGTCTATAAAAGATCAGAGTGTTGCAGTCTTATTTGATGCAGTTGCCGGGGACTTTGCCGCGGTTGCATTGGATGAGGTTGCGTTCTTTGACTCTGATGGAGTCTTGGTCTGGTTTCCAGTGGTCTCTTTTACAGTCTCCTTTGATACTGATACTGTTGTGTTGACCTTTGTGGTATCATTTGCAACTGTTTTTTCTCTGGATACTGTTACTGTCGATGTGGACGCGGTAGATGATGCGTTGGATGCAGAAACGTTGGCGGTCTTTGGTGCTTCCTTAGCTTCTGCCGGAGCGGCTGCTGCTGCCTGGGTTGCTGGAGCCTTTACTGTCTGTTCGACTGTTGGAACAGAGGTAGAGGCTGCGGTCTTAACAGGGGCAGTTGTTGGGGCAGTGGTGGTCTTTGTCTGATTTGATGACTTGTCTGAGCTTGTACATCCACTGAACATGGTTGCCATTAAAAGCAATCCTAGGACTGCTATCACATATATTACACTTGCATTATGCTTCATAAGTAAAACACCAGCCTTACAATAACGAGTGAAGTTACATTAAACATATTCTCTATATAC
>NZ_DATMYY010000379.1:0-4098 GCF_035560735.1 Methanospirillum sp. | reverse complement strand
ATCTATATTGTGATCTATAGACCAGCGACAATTCACAGTGAAATTCCCAAATGAAGTGGAAGAATATACCTGGTTCAATTAAACAGGAGATCTGATACTTGGATTTGAAATCTCTGGTGCATGTAGCAACAGAATTACAATAATAAACAAATGAGCAGGAACGGCATCTATTCGTGAATCCGGAGATTCTGGTAATCAACCCACCTGTCCAACTGGTAACTGAGTATCTCTACCTTCCCAGTGTAACCTATACGAATCTGACCCATACAAATACCATCACTATGAAAAAGATAGTAATGAGAAACATCTCACAATTTTCTCTCTTTAATTTGGTAGATTGCATTCAGGAAGTGGATGTGAACACAGATGGTCAGCCAATTATAAACCAACCTATAGAGATGGAACAGAATATACCCCAAATTATGGTTGGTGAATAAATCATGCGAACCCTGTTTGATACAACAAAAATAGGCTCTCTAACTCTGAAAACCAGATTCATCAGATCAGCCACCTGGGAAGCAATGGCCGACCAGTCTGGACATCCCACCGAACGCCTGATCAAAGTATATGATGAACTCGCCAGGGGAGGGGTAGGTTTGATCATTACCGGAGCAACCACCATAGTCCCTGATCCAACAGGACTTCCGGGCATGATGAGTATCGCTGATGACTCATTTATTCCAGATTATCAGGGCCTGACGTCAATTGTTCATCAATATGATGTTCCGGTTATAATGCAGATCACCTTTGTTGGAAGAGGTGGAGACTGGCAGACACCTGGCGGGTCCACCCTTCATGAACTATACTCAATCTCACGGGCATATGGTGAGGCAGCAATTCGAGCGAAAAAGTCTGGCTTTGATGGAATCCAGATTCACGCAGGGCATGGATACTTTTTAAGCCAGTTCTTAAGCTCAAAAAAGAACACACGAACTGATATGTACGGGGGTTCGGTTGCAAACCGGGGCAGATTTATTCTTGAGATATATGACGAGGTTCGTTCAAGGGTTGGTATGGATTTTGGGATTTTTATCAAGATCAACTGTGGAGATTTTGAGGATGAAGATGACGGGGTTTTTGAAGCCTGCCAATATACGTGCACCCAGTTATCAGCCAGAGGAATTGATGGAATTGAAATAACCGGCGGAGCTGGGAAAGGACTTCCTCTTCCACCAAGGGGAAAATATTCAGAATCCGTATTCAGAGATTATGCAGCCATGATTGCAAAAGCGATAGAAACCCCGGTAATCATGGTTGGTATGAACAGGAATCCGGTAGTTATGAGTGAAATCCTGAACACTACAAATATTGCTTACTTTTCCATGTCCCGGCCCTTCATCAGAGAGCCAGACCTGGTTCAGACATGGAAGGAACATCCCGATACTGAAGCGGCATGCACGTCATGTGATGCATGCCGAAAACAGGATGCAATTGTCTGCCCATTCAGGTAAAATGAAAAAAGGGTGTCCTGGTTTAGCAGGATGATGAAACCGAGAAATCCTCACTTGGTTTATAAAAGGGATCGGTGAGAAGGACGTATTTCATGTCTGTTGATGCAGTCAGTTGCTGTTCAGCCTTAGAAGGAATGTAAAAAATATCCCCTTTTTTAATAGTGTGCGGAACACACCCAATCGTTATCTCACCTGAACCTTCAAGCATATACCCAA
This sequence comes from Methanospirillum sp., assembly GCF_035560735.1. Lineage (GTDB taxonomy): Archaea > Halobacteriota > Methanomicrobia > Methanomicrobiales > Methanospirillaceae > Methanospirillum. Next base: position 2,431 of record NZ_DATMYY010000379.1, on the reverse strand, counting down.
TCTCTCCGCTTATAAGATAATGTGAGCCAATTGTATGCTCCATCGGAACAGAAACGACAGCTAAATCAAATGATAAGGGAAGAGCATCACCATTTGTGTCAAGAATCCGATTAACACTGAAACTGGCGTTGTCAGTTTCATTACCAAACAGGATCGGGGAAACTCCATCAAAGGCTATTTTATATATATTCTGTTTTCCTGTTTCCTGAACCGGGACTGGTGATGAAAGAGCAGATATAAAGGTAAGAGTCTCATTTCCAATGTTTTCTACGTCAAACAAAGATCCTTCTGGAACGACAACAGTATCCTCGGATTTTGCATTGACAGATAATGTGTCAGCTGATACCTTGGCATTTCCAGAGATCAGATATAACGCATCGGGAGCAGAATTGGCTGCACTGGGGGTGTATACAGCTCCCGGATTTACCTGAATAATCCTGACAGATGCAGGTGTTCCACTTGACCCAGACTGGTTCAGCAGATCAAGGATGTCTATCCCCGCCGGATTCTGGGATAAATTTTGGTTCAAATCACTAGCGAGAATAACTTTACCGTTAGCAGGGCTTTCATTACCTGTTTCTGCAAAACATACCTGAGAAGACAGAAGAATAACAAGGGAAATAATAAGGTATGTAACGATGCGATTCAGATCCATACGAATAATATTGCTGGAACATAATAAATTTTTCAATTGAAAATTTGACCTCATAACGAAGGTAAGATCATGGACCATTATTTCAGGGGTACTCTATGAATAACCATCATATTGAACGATTAAGCAGATACTGTATTAATCACAGGTAATACCAATGAAGATAGCAATAGCAGGAAAAGGTGGAGTCGGAAAGACATTCATTGCCGGAACACTTGCCTGTATGTATGCTGCAAAAGGCCTGAAAACTATAGCAATAGATGCTGACACATCACCAAACCTGGCCCTTATGCTCGGCATGTCACCAGAAGATACATCCCGGATTCTTCCAATAGCAGAAAATCAAAACCTCATTGATGAGAAGACAAAAACAGATTTTCCGGGTGTCTTCAAATTATCATATACTGTAGATGACATTGTATCATCCCAAGCTGTTTCAACCCCATGCGGAGTGAAACTCCTTGTTATGGGAATGATCAGGGCAATGGGAACAGGATGTGCATGCCCGGCTCATAACCTCATCCGGACACTGATGTCTCATCTCATTGTCGAGCGCAATGAAGTCCTTATTATGGATATGGAGGCAGGAGTGGAACATCTGGGAAGAGGTACTGCGAAGAATGTTGATATCCTTTTGATCATAACCGATGCACATCAGGCATCATTACTAACAGCAGGCAGAATCACAGACCTTGCCAAACCGTCTGGGATTCCAAACATTGCATATGTAGCAAATAGAGTGACCAGCCCGGAAGTTGAGAATAGAATCAGGGAATCAGCCAGACAACATAATGTTTCGATCCTGGCACATATTCCATATGATCAGGATATTCTTACATCAGGGATGATAGGAAAATCAGTGACAACTGAAATAGAATATAAAGCGGTGGCAGCAGTTCGAACTCTTGCAGAGATCCTTGAACAGAATTTTCTGTCCGGCTAGCATTTGATAGTACCATGAAGATTATTGTCACAATGGGCCGGGGAGGCACCGGCAAAACAAGTTTTGTAAGCCTGATTGCTGATTATTTTATCAGGAAAGGGGACACCCCACTCTTGCTCGTCGATCTTGATCCTGATCAGAATCTGGGAGAGATGGTTGGTGTGGATCTTGAAGCAGAAGGACGTAAGACAGTAGCCGAACTTCTTGAAGATACATTCATTGGCAAAGGTGGAACTACCATAGGAGTTGCTCCCTCTGAACGAATTGAACACCGGATATGGAGAGATGGACTGTACGAAGGGAAAAACTTTGATTTCCTTGCGCTTGGAACCAAATGGGTTGAAGGGTGCTATTGTATGCCTGATGCAGCGTTGCGGGATGCTCTTTCAAGACTGACCAAGCAATACAAATATGTCCTTATTGATGCTCCCGGGGGCCTTGAACATCTGAATCGTCGAGTCACTGCCGATGTTGATGAGATATTTGACGTCATCGGCCCATCCAGTAAATCATTCTCCCACTTAATCAGGGCAAAAAGAGTTGCTGAAGAGTCGGGAATCCATTGGAAAAATTTTTCCAGTATCGGAGGATTCCTGTTCCCTCAAGGACTTGCCACTCGTGCAAAAGAAATCAGTGAGATCCGGTACCTGGGGAAGATCGAGTTTGATGAAGTAGTTGCAAAACGGGTAATTGAAGGACTTCCATTGATTGGGTTGCCTGTAGATCTTCCGGGACCTGCTTCAGTACAGCAAATTCTTGAATCCGCAGGGTATTGAGACACCATAGGGCTATACGTTCATAATATACCATTGGATTGATACAAATCAGTACAACCA
>NZ_DATMYY010000378.1:0-3783 GCF_035560735.1 Methanospirillum sp. | reverse complement strand
CCCCTTATGAATACATCAGCGCAGGATTCGATGATTTTAGATTTTGATCAGTTTGCAACTGATGTATTCAATCAGTCTGAGATCCCCGGAATGGCGATTGCGATTACTGATCAAGATCATATACTGTATGCAAAGGGATTCGGTGTTACATCTCTTGAAAACCCGCATCCGGTAACTCCTGATACAATATTTCTGATAAATTCCATGTCAAAGGCTTTTACATCGGCACTTACCGGGATTCTGGTTGACAGAGGCGTTCTCTCCTGGAATGACACAATCATTTCAGTTCTTCCTGATTTTGCACTGAATGACCCTGAAACAACACGGAAGATTACTATCGGTGATCTGCTGGTACATAACTCGGGGCTCTTTGAGTATGATGGAGATCTTCTTTTCAGAATGGGACTTAATCCGAATGAGATTGTTCATCAGATGCGGTATCTTGAAACAGAAAAGTCGTTTAGATCAGGATATGGTTATAACAATCTGCATTACTTTGTTGTATCCGAAGTGATCAACAAGAAGACTGGTTATCCCCTGAGTTCCGATCTGAAAGATCTGATATTAACCCCTCTTGGGATGCAGAACACTTCAATTGGATTTGATTTTCTCTCTTCTCCTGAAGCAACCCGGTACGGGTATGCAGATCATCATGTCATATCTGCAAACGGGTATGTGCCGGTTCCAATGGACAAGGAATATCTTAATGGAGAGTATGGTGAGGTTGGAGCAGGCGGCATCAGTTCTAATGTCATCGATATGGCAAAATGGCTTCGGTTATGGCTCAATGGAGGTGAAATATCCGGGAATCGGGTGCTGCAAAATGAGACAATCAAAGAGATCTTAAGGCCGGCTAACACCATTGCATCAGGGCCAGGGTTCAATTTTACCTATGCGAAAGGCTGGGTTGTAAAATGCGATCCCATGCTGCCACATCCGGTAATCTGGCACAATGGTGGGACTGCCGGGATGAGTTCGTACAATGGATTCATCCCTGAGGAGGGGATTGGGATTGTTGTCCTGACAAACGCCGGAGAGAATGGTATTGCTGATTTTATCGGAGACACCTTCATGTTCATGATATCAAACCGGGCAGATTACCACGAGTTCACCAATATCAGTACACTTGGCAGTGATATCAGGCCGACGGTTCCGGTATCAGTGTATTCTGAAGTGAAACCGGGAATTTATGATTATCCTGGCTTTGCGGGATCGTATCAGAATAATTATTATGGTACGATGAATATCAGAAATGAATCGGGTGATTTCATTGCTGAACTTGGTCCCCGGCCACTTAAACTTAACCTGACTCCAGTCAACAAGACATCCTGTCTCTTCAGGTTTGAACCGCTGATACAGAATGTTTCAGTTCCTGACGGACTCTTCTCTTTCACATATGATGCTGGTAACAGGGTTGAGACGATATCTGCCCAAGGTCTGACAAACCCGGAACATCCTCCTGTTGTCTTCAGTAGAGTAGTCTGATCCCTCTTTTTTTCCAATACAGTAGAGATTGTCTTAATGGATCCTGTTCATCAGATCTGAGTTGCAGGTAATCAGAAGAAAAATAAATAATCCTGCCACCGGTTGGATACCTATTTCCCATGAAAAAGGTGACGATAATCTATGCAGGTCAACCAGGAGTCAGAAAAGAGGATTATTGGCCTCATTCGTCTCCACATTATTCCGTTTGCATTACTCCTTTACATCGTTGCATTTCTTGACCGGGTTAATCTTGGCTATGCTGCCATAGTCATGAATCCGGATCTTGGCATTAGTGCCGAGTTATTCGGGTTTATTTCCGGGATTTTTTTTATCGGGTACCTGATATTTGAAGTTCCGAGCAACATCATCATGCAAAAGGTGGGCGCCAGGATCTGGATTGGACGGATCATGATCTCCTGGGGTCTTGTTGCAGTACTGATGGGATTTGTCCAGAGTCCTGAACACCTGATTGTTCTCAGGTTTTTACTCGGTATCGCAGAAGCAGGGTTCTTTCCCGGAATGATCTGGTACCTGGGCACGTGGTTCCCCCACCGGTACCTTGCCCGATCGATTGCCCTTTTCTCAACTGCAATTGTGATCTCAAATATTATCGGGGCACCCCTCTCTATGTATATCCTGGATATGGTGAACTGGGGCTCTATTGCGGCATGGAGATGGCTCTTTATTATTGAAGGGATTCCTGCTATTCTATTTGGTTTGCTATCACTTCTGATTCTCAAAAACCGCCCTGCTGACGCGGGATGGCTTGATTCAGATCAGAAGCAATGGCTGATTTTAGAGCTCGAATCTGGAACGGTGAAGATACATCCTCATCGTCTTGTTGATATATTGACTGACACAAAGGTTCTGCTTTTTTCAGGAACCTATTTTGCAGTGACTGTCGGGATGTACGCAATCATCTTCTTCCTTCCAACACTTTCAAGTTCATTCCTGCACAATCTTGACATGAGGGCCATCGGGCTCATTTTAATGATCCCCTATATTGTCACGCTCATCTGCATGTTCCTTGTATCGTGTCATTCTGATCTCAAAGGCGAGCGGCTCTATCATATTGTGATCCTGTTTTTTATTGCCGGGGCCGGCCTGACCCTCGATCAGCTGGCAGAAGATCCAATACTGTCTCTCCTGGGAATCACGATTGCACTATCCGGAATTTTATCAATCATCGGGCCGTTCTGGTCATATGTACTCTCCCAGCTTACCCCAGATGAGCAGCCAGTAGGTGTTGCTGTGATAAATTCTATCGGCAATCTCGGGGGTTTTGTCGGACCGGTGATAACCGGGTATCTCATCTCACTTTTTAAAACCCTTGATAGTGGATGGCCAGTAATTACTTTCATCCTCTGCCTGGGGGCAGTGATGATCTTTATGGCTGGAAAAATGAGGACTCCTGCGTAAACAAAAATCCGTTTCTCTTTTTGGTTTATGAGAAACCACGAAACACTCGCGTACCAACAAATGATTTTTTGGTTTTTTTCTTCTGGCTGTTGATAGATTGGAACCGTTTCATTGTATCCCAAAGACTGATTGCCTATACTCATGTAGATATGAGAAGTGCGCTTGTTGCCTGGATATCTCTTCAGTTCTTTTTTCAAATTGATTTCTGCAAATGACCCGTTTTTGCGGGGTACATCACCCTTTGTTAAACTATGCTCTGTATAGGTTGCTCATAAACAAACTATCAGAATTATCTCTATCATGGTTTTTCGTGTACGAACAGTTTAACCCTTATACCGTAACCAGCAGATATACAATATATGAGTGCACGAAAGGATCCCGTTATCCGGTGTGCAGTTTTTTGTTGTATTATCTTTGCGGTCTTCATTGGGGGAATATGCCCGGGCCTGGCCGACCCGGTAATTACGATTGATGGAAATGATGATTCATATGTCTGGGGATCTGTGAACGATATTGCATTCCCTCTCCATTTTGTAATTTTGATCTACGGAAAACATACTGATGGCAAATGGTATGGACCTGTTACTACAGGTAATGATACCTTCCCTGAAATCTCTCCATATAAAACATGGAAAGGTCGGTACACAGCAGGGAGTGAGAATGATAATGCGAGTGCATTCAAGGTATTCCTCATTAAAAAGGGAGTTAACATGAACCAGGTTCAGATCACCGGTGCAGTGAATATCAGGCTTTATTATGCCGATGTTATTTCATCAGCAGAAGGAGAAAAGAAATAATTCTGGTGATACATCTCATAAGATTTGAGTACAGCGAACTCAGGAACTCTTCATATTTTTCTGCCACGTGACTCAATATCAT
>NZ_DATMYY010000377.1:0-2141 GCF_035560735.1 Methanospirillum sp. | reverse complement strand
ATTCCGGGAGGCTCATGGGAGATGAAAAAAGGTTGAGCGAACAATCAGGTTTGTCTCGGGTCCCGGATTCGTGTTGATGGGTAATCAGAATTTCTGAAGATCCCAGAGCCCAGAATTATATGATGCCGATTATCCTGATGCACTATCAGGGAACATCAGGAATATTACAGATTACAAATGTCCGGGACCATCCAGCATGTCTCTGTTATGCTCTGAACCGCTGTCAGATTGCTTGGTCTGTATTATTATCCGGGTTATTGGTTCACCATGCTGTTATACACAATCCGATCTCTCAGTAGATGAACGGGATCAGTCTCCAGGTCTCTTTCATGTACTCTTCATATGCCGGTCCGAGATGATCACACAGGGCTGCTTCTTCATGTGATATTCTGAACATTACCGCTGGCATGAGTATTCCAACAACAATGATTGGAATGAGGTAATTCTGAAAGACCATGGTAACCCCGAATGCACTGATGATGGATCCGAGATAGGCCGGGTGTCTGATGGTGTGGTATAATCCGGTCTTTACAATGGTATGGTCATCTCTGATGTGAATGAGGGTTCGGAAATGACGGCCCAGTGTCCGGATAGCCAGGAACCTGATGATGATTCCGGCCCACATGATGGCGATACTGATACCAATGATTGTATCAGGATCGATCTGGAACTGGAAGAGTGGATTGTATCCTACAAGGAATGAGAGTGCTATTCCGGTGATAACAGCGATTCCGATGTATCTCCGGGATCCTTGATCCTTCTTTTTTGTGGTGTTCCGGTCCCGGTATATCAGGTAGAGTTCACTGATGATCCAGAGGATGAGGGTGAGATACCAGATGGGGGTGTATGCTGAGGTGAATGCCTGAGAGAAGATCATAAATCTGGTGTACTGTAGGGTCCGGAAGAAGAATAATCATGGGATCTCCGGGGGGTATGTTATACAACTCCGATGGCCCGGGTGAGATAAGATCTCATCCTTTTTTCTCATGGACTTCAGTGTGTACATCGGGACCGGTGTATGCAGATGAGTCTGTTGCATGTTGTGCTGGTGTAATTTGTGGTTTGTATGGCAAGGGATGAGTCAATGCCATGGTGTCTGATCTAGTTCAGGTTCTCGATCATTGAGAAGGCATGTCAGGGAAATCATAGGAGAATTGGGATGGAATGTTCCTGATCGTTTCGCAGTTTTTGATCATACAGGTCTGACGGGTTTTGTTCGGTTTCGGGGTTTCATCTCTTCATCCGGGGCAACTGTTCCTGGGTTGTTGGAAGGCCAGGCATAGTGTATAGTTCATGCCAGATCAAGGTTGGGGATCCTCATTGTATGAGGTCATTGATTGGTGAGTCTTTCAGCTTGTTGAGAGCGGGAGAAAAATGTTTTGAGCGGGAAAAATCCGTTTTTTATTCTTTGTTTCGGAGGGATATGCCTCTGTTCAGCAGTATGCGGCATTTCATACGAAACATGGGCAGGCGTTTGTGGACCTGAAAGGGTTTGCCCAACTCTTAAAAGCATTCTTCCCTATACATCAGAAAAACCAAGATTGACGAGTGTGTTTCACGATATCGGGGGGTAATTCAGGCGAAAAATTTCGCAGATCCTTCTATCTGGTCTGGCCTTATTGATAGTAAACAGAAAGCAGAACTTGCCCTTCACAAACTTATTACTGGGTGGAAAGAAGAGACCCGGACCACTGCCTTTGAAGTTCGTTCCTATGCCATGAACACGACTGCAAGCATTCAGATTGAAGAAGAATTTGCAGAAGGAGTGCTTTCAGATCTCGCGAAATGTTCATAGACTATTGATAAAGAGACAGATCCTGCTTCTCTTGCGATTCTTTCGAACCGGATATCAGGCCTAAAGCAGGGGATTATCAGAAAATTGGAGGAGGAGTATAAACGCCGTCATCCAGATACTGATCCCAGAGTGAAAGAGGCAAAGATTGAAAAGATCAAGGTTGCCGAGTTCATTGCAAAGAAACGGATTGTTACTGCTGGGGATTGGGATCAGGTCCGCAATACTCTGGACAAGCGGGTAAAGGAGTTGCTGAACCAGAAATTTGAGGTTGAACTGGAGTAAATCCAACCGGGGAGGAAAGAAAATATTTCTCCATCCTTTACCTGATCAATTATTTATTCTTACA
>NZ_DATMYY010000376.1:0-10401 GCF_035560735.1 Methanospirillum sp. | reverse complement strand
GGATTGTATCACGCATACCAGAGAATTGTTTAGGATTCAACTTCTCCTTCCACATGCATCCCGGTGATATCTTCCAAGCTCACTCTGTTGAAGAATATCACCACGAAATACCGGACCATCTCTGCAGACGCATAATCCTTCAGGATCAATACAACATGAACCACATAACCCCACCCCGCATTTCATGTATCGGTGAAGACTAAATTGCCCCAATTGGAGGACACCTTTCGAATCAAGAACATCAAGGACTGACTTCATCATAAGTTCTGGTCCGCAAACACAGACAGAATCGTATATTGAAAGATCCATCTCGCGCAAAAGACCTGCTACAAATCCATGATATCCTACTGACCCATCGTCAGTCGCGATCATAAGGTTTGTACATTCAGAAAGGATACTGGTGTATAGAAGATCCGGGGCAGACCTGGCACCGAGCAAGAAGGTAATATTTGAGTACTGCCGAGCAAGCGGCAGTAAAGGGGCTGCACCTACACCACCTGCGATAGCCAGAATATTCCCATCCGGGGAGAATCCATTTCCAAATGGACCTCTTATACCAATCAACTCACCGGGCTTTAGTGTTCCAAGATTATTGGTGGCATCACCAACTTCCTGAACAGTAATTGAATCAGATCCAGAAAGGGCCATTGGGATCTCATCAACCCCGGGAACCCAGACCATAACAAACTGACCCGATCCGGCCTCAAATTTCTTATCGAAAAAAACCGTTTTTACAGATGGGGTTTCTTCGACTATTCTGGTTATCTTAACCATGACAGGAAGACTATCACTCATGTGCACACCCGACAATTTCTTTCGAAAAAACCCCATTATCACTATATAAGACTGAGGAAATTTCTCTGAACAATCCCGGATTTCCCCGCAATGCAGATCCAATCTCAACCGCAGATGCACCGGCCATCATCATCTCAACCACATCATCTGCTGATGAAATGCCCCCACATCCAATAACGGGAATTTTACATGATTCATACAACTCATAGACGCACCTGATCGCGATAGGAAATATTGCTTTTCCCGATAATCCACCAAACCGATTACCAAGAACAGGGCGCTTTGCCTCAAGAGAAATTCGCATCGCCCTGACTGTATTAATAGCTACCAGGGCATCTGCCCCCCCATCTTCAGCGGCTTTTCCAATCAGAGTGATATCAGTCACATTCGGGGTGAGTTTCACCCAGACAGGTTTGTTGAATCGGGCGACAGCTGAAGTGCAAGCCTGAACCAAGTCAGGGTTAGTACCTATCTGGGCACCATAACCAGATGCATGTGGACAACTGACATTTAGTTCAAAAGCAGTTGCGGAATCAGCAAACCATGACGCAACCTCACTGAACTCCTCCGGGTTCCCTCCGAATATACTGACAATAACTGGCTTGCCATCAAGAGGTTTCAATTCTTCTTTGAACTCATGTGACGGATTTGGGAGACCCATTGCATTAAGAACACCATCCTCAAGAACCACAAGGCACGGACCTGCATGCCCTGACCGTGGTTCAGGTCCGATGGATTTGGAGACCACTGCACCAGCTCCCTCTCGGAGCATACGCGCAAGAGATGAGCCACTGGTGCCAAGCACACCAGCAGCAAGGATGAGATGGTTTCTCAGTGTAACTCCACCAACCTCGACCGGACCCCTCTGAAGTCGAATCATCATCAGAGAGATCAATATGATGGTAGTTATGTATTCGCCATACCTATGAGTATGGCATGACAAGCCTCGCCATATTCGGAGCAGGAACGATCGGAGGAGGAGTAGCTAACCTTCTCAATGCCCGTGGCCTGGTCAGCCGTATGGTAATATACGATAAGAATCGCGACCTCCAGGAGGCACAAAGGCTTGACATTCTGCACACGGGAACTGATGTTGAGATCTCAACAGATCCGGAAGATATGCGGAATTGTGACATAGTCATCTGTACGGCGGGACTTCCTCGAAATCCTACAGTAAAAACGCGTGCAGATCTTCTTCATACAAATCTGCCGGCCGCTGAAAGTTGCGCACGATACCTGAACGGTTTTTCCGGAATCCTAATCGTGGTAACTAATCCGATGGACATCATCACCTGGTATTTCCATACAATCACCCAGATTCCAAAAAACCGGATTATCGGATTTGGAGGTCAATTAGACACTGCCAGGTTTTCTTATGCTCTCCATCAATTAGGCATACCAGGACCTGGATGTATACTTGGAGAACATGGAGAACATCAGGTGCCGATCTTCAACAGAGTTGGCACCTCCCTCCCTGAATTAAAAAGGAATGAGATACTATCCGGTCTTCGGGGAGCAAGTATGGAGATCATCAAGGGAAAAGGAGCGACCGAGTTCGGTCCTTCATGGCACATATCAGAACTCGTGCGAATAATTGTTCAAGATGCTAAAACATGCATACCCTGTTCCTGTGTTCTGGAAGGTGAATACGGGATATCAGGTTGCTGCCTTGGTGTGCCAGCAATTATTGGAAGAGAGGGGATTTGTGAAATTGAACAATGGAACCTGGATCCCTGGGAGCACAATCACATGCAGGCAGCCGGTGCCTTTGTGTCAGGACTTTGCAGGACTCTAGAGGGGAATAACCAATGAACGAGAATAAAAATACCACTAACACTGCTTTGTCCCAGAATAAGATCCAAAAAGAATTAAATTTTCAAGGAGACGCAGAGGACACAGGAAAAACTCTCCTGGGGATAAACCAAGTAGAGTACTCAAACGGACCGGACGGACCGGTCATTCATCTATACGGAAGAGAAAAGGATGGTACATCCCGCGAAATAATGATTACGGGATTTAAACCCTATCTCTATGTAAAGGCAGAGCAGCTTTCAAAAGTACCTCTTCCCATGCAGGTTATCAAGGTGGAAGAGACCCAATACTGGTCCATACACCGCGAAGAAGTTCGCAGGATGTACACCCAGCGCCCTACTGATGTCAGGGATGTACGAACTGATTACACTCATTTTGAAGCTGATATTCCATTCGCCACCAGGTTTATGATCGATATGGGAATAACTGCAGGAGTTAAAATCCCAAAAGATCTATTTCAGGTACCATACCAAGAGGTGATTCCGGATAATATCATGGCTCCTACCCGGAGTTGCATCCTTGATATTGAATGTCAGGATGACAAAGGGGGACTTCCGGACCCTGATCGCGATGCTATTATCTGCATTACTGCCTGGGATTCTTTTGACGATCTGTATAAAACATTCATCCTGCAAAATGAGTCTAAAACAATAACACCGGCCCTCATAAACTCAACAGGGCCACTTGAGAGTGGATGTTTCAACAAATCCTGTCATGAAGTACTGATTTATCCAACCGAGAAAGAACTACTGGCAGGATTTGCATCATATATTACTGAAAAAAATCCAGACTTACTCACCGGATGGAACTTCATCGATTTCGACCTTCCTTTCATTCTTGGCAGAATTAAGAAACTCAACCTTCCTACAGATATTCTGGCACGTCTCAAAGGTCCTTCTGAACGGAGTACTATTCGAGGTAGGATAGAGTTTGATCTCCTTGCAGCATATAAAAAGATGCAGAGTACAAAACTTGACTCCTACCGGTTGGATGCTGTAGGAGAGCGTGAGGTTGGTGATGTAAAAGCTTTCCACTATTCACCAGGAATGACCACCGCCTTCTGGAAGGACAGTCCTGCCCAGTTAATTGAATATAACTATAAAGACGTCGAACTCTGCGTTAAGATAAACCAGAAAAACAGTATTATTGAATTTTATCAAGAGATTTCCAGATATGTTGGCTGTCCACTTGATAGAACGCTGAATTCATCAAACGTCATCGATATCTATATCCTGCGTAAAGCATTTGGAAAATTTGTACTTCCCTCGAAAGGATATGCAGCAGGAGATGAATTTGAGGGTGCCACAGTTTTTGATCCAAGCCATGGACTGAAAGAAAATGTCGTGGTTCTTGATTTAAAATCTCTGTACCCAATGGCGATGATGACGATCAATGCCTCACCTGAGACTAAAGATCCAGAAGGAGAACTGGTTGCACCCAATGGTATCAGGTTTAAAGCCCAGCCTGACGGACTGACAAGGAGTATTATCAGCGAACTGCTTAAAGAGCGTGACGAAAAGAAGAACACACGGAACCTCTACCCATTCGGATCCCAGGAATATCATCTCTTTGACATGCAGCAGAATGTCATCAAGGTTATCATGAACACCTATTACGGTGTAAGTGGATATTCCCGGTTCAGGCTTTATGACAGAGAAATAGGTTCTGCGGTCACCTCTGTGGGCAGAGCGATTATTGAACATACCAGATCTATTATAGAATCCAAAGGATACTCGGTCATCTACGGTGATACTGACTCATGCATGGTCCAGCTCCCACCAGGAGATCTTGAACAGACAATTCAGATTGCCAGATCAATAGAAAAGGAACTGAACGGGAGTTATGATAAATTTGCCAAAGAAACTCTCCATGCTGATCATCACTTTTTTTCAATAAAATTTGAGAAAGTATATCGCAGATTCTTTCAGGGAGGGAAGAAAAAGCGTTATGCTGGCAATCTCATCTGGAAAGAAGGGAAAGATGTGGATGAGATCGATATGGTTGGGTTTGAGGCAAAACGCTCAGACTCTCCACTCCTCACCAGAGAGGTTATGAAAGAGATGATGAACCGGATCCTGAAAGGTGCAGAACTGCCGGAGATTAAGCAATTTCTGGGAGATGTTATCAAAAAATACCGGGCAGGAGGATACCCATTTGATGAGATTGGAATACCCGGTGGAATAGGGAAGGGTCTTGAAGATTATGACATCGCTGATGCACAAATTCGGGGTGCCAAGTATGCCAACGAATACCTGGGTATGAACTTTGGTAAGGGCAGTAAACCTAAACGTCTCTATATCAAGACCGTAAAAGGAAAGTATCCAAAGACAGATGTCCTCTGCTTTGAATACGGGGATCAGGTCCCGGAAGAATTTGTGGTTGACAGGGAACTTATGCTGGATAAAACAATAAAACAACCAATATCCCGTATACTGGAACCTATCGGCTGGAGCTGGTCTGATATGGATCCAAGTAGAACCACCCTTTCAGACTTTTTCTAATATGACTGAAAATAATTCAGGAAAAATCTCAATACCAAGGATAATAGTTGCAGGTATCCACAGCGATTGTGGAAAGACAACAGTATCACGAGGATTAATGGCTGCACTTGTGAAGCGGGGCCTTGTAGTACAACCTTTCAAAGTAGGACCTGATTTTATTGATCCCAGCCATCACACCCAAATCTGCGGGCGGATTTCCCGCAATCTTGATCCAATAATGATGGGTGAGCAGACTATCAGGGATACATTCATCAATGCCAGTAAAGGAGCAGACATTGCAGTCATCGAAGGGGTGATGGGAATGTTTGATGGGCTGGATGGCTCATCAGAGGGGAGTACTGCCCATGTTGCACGACTGCTCAAGGCTCCGGTTATCCTGGTCATACCAGTGAAAGGAATGTCAGGAAGTGTGCATGCTATCGCAGAGGGATTTAGCAGACATGATCCTGATGTTTCTATCTCTGGAATGATCCTGAATATGGTAGGCAGTCCCAGGCACAAGGCAATTCTTCAGGCACGCAATAGTGTTGATCAGATTGGACATATTCCAGTTATGAAAGATCTTGAAATCGGGAGTAGACATCTTGGACTTGTCATGGGGGAGGAAACACATGTCCCAACAGCACTTGCAAACATACTTGAAGAGCATGCAGATGTACCCCGGTTGATAACCATTGCAAGATCAGCTCCTCCCCTTTTAGAAACAAATATGGATATTCGTAATGAGCCAGAGAAAGTTCGCATTGCAGTAGCCAGAGATCCGGCATTTTGTTTTTATTACCAGGACAACCTGGAAAGGTTGGTCAAACATGGTGCTGAGCTGACTTTTTTCAGTCCGATGGTGGATAATCTTCCTTCTGCAGATATGATCTATTTGGGTGGAGGTTACCCTGAACTTCATGCTTCAGTCCTTGAATCAGGTCCGGCCCGAGATCAGATACGTACTGCTACACAGGATGGTGTGCCTATATATGCAGAATGTGGAGGACTTATGTACCTTGGTAAGGGACTGAACAGTGACACAGGATCTGTACGATGGGCGGGAATTCTCCCGGTAGAGGCATGTATGGAGAAGAGATTTCAGGCTCTTGGTTACACCACGGGTCATTCTATTGGGGGGCCATCTGTTGCACCCGCTGGAACAGAAATCAGAGGTCATGAATTTCACTATTCAAGGCTCGATCCTGATCGGGATGCCAGATACGCAATTAACTTGTCCCGTGGATCAGGAATTTCAAATGGGCATGACGGGATATTTGTTGAAAACTGCATGGGATCATATACTCATGCATATTTTTCAGATAACATGACTAAAGCACTCATCTCAGCAGCCATGGAAAATAAAAAAAAAACTGAATAAAGAGAAAAAACAGGTAGCGATTAAAGAACGCTACGTAGTTTCTGGCCAAATACAGGGAAATAATCTTTCTTTCGAGACATTACACCCGGCAGCTCTACCGGTTGTATTTCATATCCAATTCCGTTAATCAGTCCTGCATCACCGGCAGCATAGAGATAACTTACCTGACCTATAACATCAGTGAAGAGGACAATATAGAGATCTGCACCCGTATTATCTCTTATTTCAGTAAGCTCTTCTCTGATCTCATCATCATGAGAAGAGTGATACTGATCAGAAGCAGTCATAATCTGTGCAATGATCACTTTCTTGTCATAGAGTGTATACTCTTTTACATCCCTGATGAGAAGCTCATGAAGGGGAACCTGATCGAGATCCATACCTTTCTGGATGAGTGTGCTCCCAAACTCCAGTGGATCCCGACCTGCCAGACTTGAAAGATATTCTACAGCCTCACGGTCTCGTGCAGTTGTAGTCGACATCTTCATCACAAGCGTGTCTGAAAGAACTCCTGCCAAAAGTAACGTCGCTATCTCTTTAGAAGGAGTCACTCCTTCTTCGATATATCTGAGTGTAATGATTGTTGAAGTTGAACCAACAGGCTCATTTCTAAACTGAATCGGGCGTAATGTTGAGATAGTTCCAAGACGATGGTGATCGATGATCTCCAGTACTTCAGCCTCCTCTATTCCTTCAGCTGCCTGGGCAAATTCATTGTGATCAACGAGGATCACCGATTTGTGAATTTCTTCAACAAAAGAGTTTCGAGAGATCATTCCAAGTAAACAATAATTCTCATCAACCACGCAGGCTGTACGGTATGGTGAATTGGTAACTACCCTCGTAGCTGATGAGAGAGAATCATCCATATGGACAACTTCTACATCAGTCCCCATGATAGCAGTCGCCGGATGAGAGAGATGGATCATCCTGCCAACGCTAAAAGCATCAAGATCAGTTTTGAGGAGTGTTACCTGGCGAGACTTGGCTGCATCATGCAAACGTTCACCAATGGGAGCTCCTTCAGCAATGATCATAGCTCCAATACCTGCTGAAACCAGTGCCAATTGAGCGGGTTCGTTGTCTCCGACAATGGCTACATCTTGTGAACCAAGCCGGGAGAGGGAGACATGCAGGGCATCAATAACAATAGCAACCTGACCATCTAGACTTGAGTGGGCAAGATGTACTATCTCTGCCTGTAAAATCCGGGCTAATGTCTCGGTACTGATTGGACCAACCCGAAGTGGCTGACTTGCGTGAGGTGATACATATGCACGGGCAAGACCATGCTCACTTACAAGACCAAGCAGATGGTTATCTGAATCCACAATTGGAATATTTCTGACATCGTGCTCATCCATCAATGCTGCCACATCAATCGCAGCCATGTCATTAGGTGCTTGCTGAGGATAAAGGAACGGAATATCTCCCACAACTGGTTCCACACTTTCGATAAGTGTCGGCGTTGGGAGATTCGTTTCATTCAGGACATATTGTGTCTCTGAGTTAATCTCTCCACATCGACCTGCGACATATGAACCTTCTCTGACCTTTCCAAGGAGGTCTGCATAAGCGATTGCACTGGCAATACTATCGGTATCAGGCTGCCGGTGTCCGAGAACATATATTGTCTGCATACCTGTTCCACAGGTTATGCATGTGCAGACATATACTTTGGTCTGTCTCATGCAGATTGATATATCTCGTAACCAAATTCCAGAGTACCAACTATGGCAGATGATGTGAATATAGGAGATGTTGCATCCTCGGCACTGGATGGAGTCACCCTTATTGCAGGATATGTGGGTTCACTCTGTCTTTTTATCGGGGGACTAACCACCTTTTTCCAGGTCCCATTTCTCGGGCAGATTACATACCTGAACGGGCCAACCGGGACAGGAATCCTTTATCTTCTGATTGCAGGAATCTCTGCATATATTACGTATACAAGGAAATTTTTCCTCCTTTACATTTGCGGAGGGCTTGCAGCAGTTGTAGCAGGATATGATATACTTAATGGAACCCGGCTTGGATATGTGATGCAGATGGCACTCGGGGGAGGGTTGTCAGCCTCAATGGGCGGAGCCCAGGACCCAATAGTATCAGGTATGATGCAAAATGCTGGTTTTGCGATCCCTACCGCATGGATGGTCCTTGCAGGTGGCATATTTATTCTGTGCATAACACCGAGTCTCGTTCAGAAGAAAAAAGATGATAACAAAGGAGCTGAGCCCACGAAAACTAAACGAGATCAGATCCTGGAAAACCGGATGAAAGAGCTGGACAATCTTATCCTGATTTATGAACGAGGCCATATCACCAAAGAAGAATTCAATAAACTGAAAACAGAGATCATGAGCCGGGACAGATTGAAGTAATCTGTGAAATACTGGTGGGTCAAAGCAAATATCAGTCATAAATGCAGGAACAATCACATCATGCAAAATAATAATCAGGTAGATCTTAAAACAATCGCATACGACGCGATGGTAAAATACGGATTTGAACCAGTCTTTCCAAAATCAGCACTGGTTGAAGTTCAACAGGTAACAGAGAAACTAATAGAACCCTGGCCCACAAAAACCCGTGATCTGAGAACACTCCTCTGGTCATCAATCGACAATGTTGATTCCATGGATCTCGATCAAATCGAATACTGTGAGAAAGGGAAAACCGATGAAATTCATGTTAAAATTGCAATCGCAGATGTCGATTTTTTTGTTCTAAAAAATTCCCACATTGACAAACATGCATCACATAATGGCACTTCAGTTTATACGGGGGTAGAAACCTTCTCAATGCTACCAGATCCCCTCTCTAAAGGCGTTTCATCACTACTTCCCGGACCTGATCATCTTGCCATGGTGATAGAATATACAGTCATGCCTGATGGAACGTTCAGACCAGGCAGCCTCTACCGGGCTGTTGTAGTGAATAAAGCAAAACTCATCTACGAGGAGGTCGGAGACTGGCTTGAAGGAAAATCAGGAGTCCCTTATTCTGTTCAATCTGTACCCGGGCTTAAAGAACAGATAGAACTGCAGAATACTGCTGCGGAGCGATTGAAACAACACCGGAGGGAGCAGGGAGCTCTTGATCTTGGCACTCTTGAAGCTAATGCTGTTGTAAGTCAGGGAAAAGTACTGGACCTGGTTGTTCAGGAGCAGAATATGGCCAGGTGTCTGATAGAAGAATTCATGGTTGCAGCAAATGGAACCACCGTTGCATTTTTGAATAAGGCAGATATGCCGATGATCCAGAGGATTGTCCGAACCCCAAAGAACTGGGAGGGGATCAGAATGACAGCTGCTCAATACAGGGAAAAACTTCCACGAGCACCTGATACCCGGGCGCTTGCAAAATTTTTAATCAGGCGCAGAAAGGCCGATCCTGAACGTTTTCCAGATCTTTCTCTCACGATAGTAAAACTCATGGGACCAGGTGAGTATGTTCCACTCATTCCTGGTGAACCCCCAGTAGGGCATTTCGCACTTGCAGTCACAGATTACACACATGGAACTGCACCAAATCGAAGATACATTGATCTCATCATTCAGCGCATCATCAAGTCAGTCCTCGACGATCAAAAGAATCCGTATTCAAATGCAGAATTAAAAGAGTTGAGTACCTGGCTTACAGGTCGTGAAAAGGGATCGAAAAAGGTTGAACGGCTCATGCAAAAGGCTGCTGCTGCAGTGCTTCTCCAGAATAAAATCGGGCAGTTATTTGAAGGACTCGTGACAGGTGCTTCAGAAAAAGGTACCTATGTCAGAATACTCAGTCCTCCTGTTGAAGGAAGAGTTGTTCAAGGATGTCGGGGTCTATATGTTGGTCAGAAAGTCAGGGTCCGTCTGCTCAGAACTGATCCCTATCAGGGGTACATAGACTTTGATTGTACCGGAAAAGTTAGGTGACTGATTGAGATAATAC
>NZ_DATMYY010000375.1:0-4591 GCF_035560735.1 Methanospirillum sp. | reverse complement strand
TTGCTCAGTAATACCGGATATCAGGTTTTACGTTTCCTATCCTGAACGGTATGATGTGTATATAGTTTAGGTACATGATATTTATCAGAATCTGATAAACACTCCCTGTTATCCAATACTTATTTTCTTGCTGGATGGTTTATTCCATCTACTCATGTTAATATGATCGAAGAACGTATAAAAGAGGTTACAACAAAAAAGCCTTCAGCCGGGGAATCATATCCGGATGTAAATGGCAGTATAATTGCCGACTTTTTGGTGTATGTGGTGATATGTGCGGAATAATAGGCGTGATTGATAAGACTCGCGAAACGATGGATGGGTCTGCAATCAGAGAAGCCCTCGCGATCATGGATGAACGAGGCAATGGTGAGGGCGCGGGATATGCTGCATACGGAGTATATCCGGATTACGCAGATCTGTATGCAATACATGTATTTTATGACAATATTGTTGAACCCAAGGAAAAAGTCGAGGAACTGCTTGAAACCTGGGGAATGGTAGAGCATGATGAAGAGATCCCCACCCATGAAACCGGCCGTATAAAGAAGGTCCACATCCCATGGCGATATTTCTTCAGGCCAAACCGTAAACTGATGCCCCAGAGTGACACTCCTGAAGATGACATCGTCACTCAGCTTGTGATGCATGTTAACACGAAAATACCCGGAGCACTCATCTTTTCATCAGGAAAGAATATTGGTGTATTCAAGGCATCTGGATGGCCTGAAGAAGTAGCAGACTTTTACCGGGTTGAAGATTATGAAGGATACCTCTGGATAGCTCACAACCGGTATCCCACAAATACAGCTGGCTGGTGGGGAGGAGCTCATCCCTTTAATCTCCTGAACTGGAGTGTAGTCCATAACGGTGAGATCACATCATACGGAACTAACCGGAGATATATTGAGAGCTTTGGATATATCTGTCGGATGTACACAGACACAGAAGTTGTTGCGTACCTGATGGATCTACTTGCAAGAAAGCACAAGCTCAGCCCTGAGCATGCAGTCAGGGCTCTTGCTCCTCCATTCTGGGAAGAAATTGAAAGGATGGAACCTTCTGAGCAGGAACTCAATACTGCAATCCGCCTCACATATGGACAAGCAATGATGAATGGGCCATTTGCAATAGCAGTGGCATCCCACGACTCACTGGTAGGATTCTCAGATAGGATCAAACTTCGGCCTCTCGTCATAGGCGAACATGATCAGCGACTGTATGTCTCTAGTGAAGAGGCAGCAATCAGGACCATGGACCCTGACGTGAAGAAGATCTCAATGCCACGTGCTGGTCAGCCTATCGTTGGGAGGGTCGTGGCATGATCATCGGATCACGCCCGCTAAAGTTCCAGGTAACCCTTGATCATGACCAGTGCATGCTTTGTGGTCGGTGTGTTGACAACTGTTCATATAATGTCTACCGAATGGAAGACGGAAGAATAAAAGTCAACTCCCGGAACTGTGTTGCCTGTCACCGTTGTCTCTCTCAGTGCCCCCGTGATGCCATTATGATCGCAGAACGTCCCTGCGATTATCGGAGTCACCCGGTCTGGACTGACCGTGTTCGTGAAAATATATTTAAGCAGGCTGAATCTGGTAAAATCCTCTCTGGTGGAATGGGTAACACCGGTGATTATCCAATAATCTTTGACCGGATTGTTCTTGATGCCTGTCAGGTTACAAACCCTAGTATCGACCCTCTTCGCGAACCAATGGAACTCCGGACATATATTGGTAAAAAGCCACGAAAGCTTGATATTACCTATGGTCCGGGCAATGATGTCGAGCTCAATACTAAGCTTCTGCCAAACCTCAAACTCGAAACTCCTATCATGATCGGGCATATGAGTTATGGAGCAATCTCTCTGAATGCCCAAATGGCGATGGCAAAAGCGGTCTCGCGTATCGGGACATTCATGGGAACCGGAGAAGGAGGGTTGCATGAAGGACTCTTTCCATATCAGAACAATATGATTGTTCAGATTGCATCCGGACGGTTCGGTGTTAATGTCGATTACCTGAACAGGGGGGCAGCAATTGAGATCAAGATCGGTCAGGGAGCAAAACCCGGTATCGGTGGCCACCTGCCTGGTGAAAAAGTCTGTGCAGATGTATCATGTACCCGTATGATCCCTGAAGGTAGTGACGCCATCAGTCCGGCTCCTCACCATGATATCTACTCTATAGAAGATCTCAAACAGTTGGTCATGGGTCTAAAGGAGGCTACCGAGCATCAGAAGCCTGTCTTTGTCAAGATTGCAGCGGTTCACAATGTTGCAGCTATTGCAGCAGGTATTGCCCGGTCAGGTGCAGATGCTGTAGTCATCGATGGGTTTAAAGGTGGAACTGGTGCTGCTCCTGCAGTCTTCAGAGACCATGTGGGTATCCCAATTGAAGCGGCAGTTGCGGCAGTAGACGCAAAACTCCGTCAGCAGGGTATCAGGAACGAAGTCTCCATCATTGCATCAGGTGGAATCAGGCACAGTGCAGATGTCACTAAGGCAATCTGTCTTGGTGCAGATGCAGTTTATATTGGAACGGCAGCTCTGGTTGCCATGGGGTGCAGGGTTTGTGGAACCTGTTATCGAAATCTGTGTGCATGGGGTATTGCAACCCAGCAGCCTGACCTCGTAGCCCGACTAAATACCGATGAAGCCTCGGTAAATGTTGAAAACCTGATCCATGCATGGACACTTGAACTTGCTGAACTGATGGGTGCAGCAGGTATCAACAGTATTGAGTCACTTCGTGGAAATCGCGACAGGCTCAGAGGATACATGCTTGATGAGTCGATGCTGGATGTTCTGGATATCAAACCGGTGGGGGCCTGAAGATGTCAGTCGTCGAGATTGATGCACATAAAATGCATTATACTCCGCTGAATAAGTTAATCCGTAAAGCGATTAAAGACGGGGCAAAAGAGATCCACCTCCTGAACGTGATGGGTCAGCGGTTTATCGGCGATGGTCTGACCGGTGATGCAACTATCACCATAGAAGGAGTTCCAGGCGGGGATCTCGGCATGTTTATGCAAGGGCCGACGATCATCGTACACGGAAATGCAGACCATGCTCCCGGTAACACGATGGATGAAGGTCTTATCGTTATCCACGGAAGTAGCGGTGATGCGACAGCCCATAGTATGCGTGGTGGTCGTGTCTATGTGAAAGATGACATCGGATACAGGGGTGGAATCCATATGAAGCAGTATATGGAGAAGAAACCCGTTCTGGTTATCGGAGGAAATGCACGGGCATTTCTTGGTGAGTTCATGGCTGGCGGACTTGTCATCCTGCTCAGACTTGGCCAGAAAAATCCGGAACCTTTTGCCGAGATGAGCCTTGCAAGTGGTATCCACGGCGGGGCGATCTACATCAGGGGTCCGGTAGAGAAGTGGACACTTGGTATCGGTGCATCTGCACGGGAAGCAACTAAAGAGGATTTATCAGTAATTGAACCGTTTGTCAAAGAGTTTTCTGAGCACTTCGGTTATAATCCTGCAGATATTTTATCATCTTCCTTTACAAGGATAGCACCGGTTAGTGCCAGACCATTCGCTAGTAAGTATATCTGGGAGTGAGCAGATGGCTGATACAAAGAGTTACAAGGATCTGAGCAAGGAGGTCTGGGACGCAGGCACTTGCAGCGGATGTGGAGCATGTGTGGCTGTATGTCCTGCTGATGCACTGTTTTTCATTGAAGAGCCCGGAATTAATCATCCCTCCTCATCAGGGTACTGTAAGATGGCAATTGATTCAGTCCCCTGTGGGGCATGCTATGATGCCTGTCCCCGCACTCGTGAACAGAAAAAGGAGACCCTCGGTTCATACATAAGTCTGCTCAAGGCTCAGGCAACGGGGCCTGTTCCCCACCAGCAGAACGGAGGTGCTGTAACAGCAATCCTGGTGGCAGCTCTTGAGAAGGGTTTGATTGATGGTGTTGTCACACTTACAGAGGACCGGTGGAGTCACCGCCCACGTTCGATCCTGATAACAAATGAAGGAGAACTGGTTGAACATGCGGGTTCACGATATAACTGGTCAGTGCCGGTTCTCCGATCGTTAAAGGCAGCTGTTGTTGATAGGAAACTGAAACATATTGCTGTTGTGGGAACACCCTGCGTCGTGCAGGCAGCACGAGGTATGAAAATTTCAAAGAATGATCTCCTGATTCCGTTTGGAAGATCCATTCGTCTGATCATCGGACTCTTCTGCACAGAGAGTTTTGATTATCATACCCTGATGGAAGACATTCTGAAACGTTCAGGTCTTGCTCCTCATCAGATTGCCAAGATGGATGTAAAGGGAAAGTTGGACCTTACCCTTACAGACGGCTCATCCAGTACCCTCTCACTTGATGAGGTAGCAAAAGCAGTACGTCAGGGATGTCATACATGTGGAGATTTTTCAGCCCTTGACGCTGATATTTCTGCAGGTTCAGTAGGAACTCCCGCTGGATACACTACGCTGGTTGTTAGAACTGCAGATGGTGAGGGATTTGTTGAGAACGCTGTATTGACTGGCACCCTTACTACCGGCAGTGAAGTCGATACCGGAATAATTGAAAAACTTGCAGTTTCAAAACAGAAG
>NZ_DATMYY010000374.1:0-3084 GCF_035560735.1 Methanospirillum sp. | reverse complement strand
CTATTAAACACCTTAAGTGAGGAAGATCAGAGATATTACATTTTGAAAGGACTCCTCTACAGTATGGGTCTGCATGGAACATCATATAAGAACAAAGAAAGTTTCTTCTACAGAAATGAGGGTTTAAACCGAAATCTAACTGATCTCGACAAAGAAGCAATTAAGATCCTGTATGGTGGAGGACTTAAGGCTGGAGATACCTTAGAAACAACAAGAAAGATGTTTGGTCTTTCAACCTAACTTATTTCCTCGTTTTTCGAATTATTCTTTATTCACGATTCCTGCATAAACTTCCCGAATTGCTGATAACACTTTGAATCCTTTTTCGGTGATAACATAATCTCCCCGTTCATGTCTCTGGATAATCATCCCAGCTTCCTGGAGTTTTTTTATGTGAAAAAGAAGGTTTCCTCCTCTCAGTTTGGTTAACTGGGAGAGATCTGAAAATGTCTTGGTCTCTGCTGATACTGCTTGAAGTATCTGAAACCGGGGAGTGCTTGCAATTGGTTCTATTATTCCTGAAACAATCTTCTCTTCCGGGTAATCCAATACAGGATGAGTTGATTTCTGTTGTTTAAGAATCCCCAATGAACACATGAGGTCCAGTTGTTTCTCAAAAAGGCGCCTTACTTCGTTGAAACAGATATCACACCGTTCAGAAGGCCCTTTTTTACGCATCTCCTCTAAGTGGGCCCGGTATGAGCAAACAAGATCATCGGTAATTTCTCCATCATTGATATGATTTGATGTGATGGTAAGAAAATTAAGGAGGACTTGAAAGCAGGTATCATGCATCTCACAATCATGTACCATGTTGCTGGAGAGGCATTCCCTCGCACGTTCAATGTGGTTTTTTGAAAGAATTCCCCCATACTCATGTTTAAGATCTGATATTATCGATTGGAGATGGACCTGATTTGTGCGTTCAAAAAACTTCTTCAGATCTCCCCTGATTTGTTGGATTTCATGCATGAGTGCATCCGGGGTCACTGACTGTTCTGTTTGGTCCATTGTTTTTTCTCATCAATTATAAGGGCCACATCATTATAACTGTTAGAGTCATTCAAATGTAGTAGAAAGCAACTTAGTTATTATTATGACGCTCAAGTATATTATGGCAACGCCCGTATGTATGTATGGTGAGGCATATGCCAATCTGGAATTGTACAGGAAAAGAAGTAAGCAAAGAAAAGGCTGAAGAGTCTATCGCACATCTGAAAAATGCCTGCTTTGGATGCAGTACCCATAGTAATGACTGCTCAATTGCCAAAGCTGTTGGCGATATATCATCCATGATCAAGGAGTGACTTTTCATGTCGTCTGTTAAAGAAGAGATACATGCTCAGATAACCGGAGCATTAACTGGTGCTGTCTTTCCCATAGATACACCGGAAAAATTAATTGCCGCATTTCCCGCCGGAGCAGATACAACCTGTCAGGTCGGCGACATTAAAATGACAGCCGGTGAAGCAGGAACCCTCCTTAAGGAGAGCGATTTTCCGTTCACCAGCGCCAAGCAGGTTGCAGATATTATCGTAGAACGTGCAGGGCTATAAGTCTCAATCAATATACCCCTTTTTTCGACAATAAGTGTATGGAATACAGTGTATAATTTCCGCGAATTATAGTCTGATCCACTTTAGCAGTCCTGATACCTGACTTATATGATCCATCACCTCTCCGCAAAGGATCACCGGGTCGGTTGTGATTTCACCATCATCTTCTTTGATCATCAATAACAACTTGCCCGCAAAAATTTCCGTCTCCTCTGCTAGCAGGCGATACTGCCGGTAGAGATGATATGCTGCAACACCGTTCATAAGTGCAATCCCGAACGATACACCGGCAGCTATCTCAGCGATCATACCCTCCCCCCGTACCTGAAAAGATCCTGAACCGACAAATTACCAGACACAAATCCCCTGCTCTTCAAAGACTGGTTACTTGAACCCTGAGAACCGAAGGCAAGAAGACCTGACCCGTTCACCCGTGTCGATCCAGAGAAACCAGAGTCTATCGTCCGTGAGGCGTCATATCCACCACCCTGCAGAATTCCTGACGTGAAGATCGAAGCCTCACCTAACGACCGATCACTGCCCGCATCCAGAAATTTACACAGATCCATGATATCTGATGGCATTTGCAGCACTGACCCATAATCAGACACGAGAACCGGGCCAGAACTCTGTATCGAGAGATCTGAATCAAGGCTCTCCCCACCCAATGCAGATCGTACTACATTAACACCATCCACCGCCAGAGCCCGTGATGTAAACGATCCATTCACATCAGAACCCGAGGTTGTAAGCATTACCGACCCATCGGTACTTATCGAGGTTGCGAGATAATCAGCACCTGCGAAACCTGCGATAATAAGACAAAAAATCCCAATAAGGCATTCTCTCTTCATATTCCCCCCGGATATGAAAAAAGAGATTATGCCAGGATGGCAACCGTGTCAGCCCAGGTTTCAATTCCAGTCCTGATGGCATCATTTTCGTAACTGGAGAGAGTGACACTGTCCCTCTTAAACGAGACCGAATAGAGTTCTCCGTTATTGGCATGGGCTTTTATAGTGCAGCTGAACGAGTCCTCTGATGAATCACGTGAAGCAGCCACGCCGGCCCCCATACCGGTAGTGATAGCTGCAGATCCAGTGATTTGTGTGACTGCGGTGTTCACTGCTTCCATAGTTGGTCCTCGGATTGGAATGCTCCCGACAGTCTTCGCTTCAGCATTTTCATACACAATGGTGGCTGCATATGATTCCTTTGTCTTTTCCACTGCTGGCTTTGCAACCCCGGCGGACTCGTACGTTGTGCATCCCCATGGATTATTTTCCAGGACATCCTGGATTAGTGCATGGAATGTGGCATAGTCTGCGATAGGTGTCGCAAGTTTTCGCATAGCTGACTTTACCACACTCTTTTGTGTAAAATCTCCCATCTTTTCCCCCATGTCGCCTGTAATGCGACACTACCATATATGTGGTGGATATATATAAGGCTCAAAAGAAGTGGCTAATCAAGCGTTACAAGGGCTCAGAACCAAAAAAACTCCATTCACAAGAGCACGCCTATGTAC
>NZ_DATMYY010000373.1:0-4576 GCF_035560735.1 Methanospirillum sp. | reverse complement strand
GATTATATACAATGAGAAGAGCCATGAGAAGAATAAAGAGTAGTATTGCCCCTTTCTGCCAGGGAATCAGGATACGGTACGCAGACTCTTCCGGTTGCCTGTCCACGAGTTCATTTAATGCACTGTATGCATGTGGTGCCTCATAGCACCCGTCACTCATTGATATGACTGTATCAATTGATACGACGACTTTCTCGATTTTTTTGTGAAATACATCTTCAAGTCGTTTGAAAAGATCGTTATCCAAAGGATTTGCTGTTGCTACTCTGACATACGCAGGTTTTGATTCAAGAAGCAGTATCAAGGCACCCTCTTCAACCGTATATGGGAGCATGCAGCCGAGATCGAGAGTCTTGACTATGGCTTCCTTCTCAATGTATTCCAGCCCAAGTCGATCGGCAAGTGTGGAGAAGAAGATCTCTGGAACAAAAATGCGGTATTTTGCCAGATTACTGATAATTGATTCTACTGTGATTTCAGGATCGGTAAGCGCTCCGATATTAGAAACGTGTAACTTAGTGAGAAGGGAGATTACCTCTTCTTTGGTTACAGGGTTCATAAGATAGTAGGACTACTACTATCTGCGGATATTTAGTAATTTCTCCTCGAGGAATTCTGCAATCTTTTCCCCGTCAACAGATGCCTCACGTTCCTGTTCCACCAGTTTCTCTTTCACCTTTGCAAGGAGCATGTCAGGATCAACAGGCTTGAGGATATAGGCGTCAGCACCTGCATTAAGCGATATAACTGAATTTTCAAGGCTGGCATACCCGGTTACCATGATCTTCTTCATGGTAGGACGAATTTTGTGAGATTTTTCTAAAAGTTCAGTTCCTTCCATGTCTGGGAGTTTTATATCAAAGAGAGCTAGATTGAAGAAGGTAGATTCTATTTTTTTCAGTCCCTCCCCGCCAGTGGAGGCTGTCTCAACTTCATATCCATCGATCTCAAGAATTTGTCTTGTACTGTCCAGAATCCCGAGATCATCATCGACAACAAGAATTCGTTTCATTGATTTTCAGTCCTAGTTTGGTAATGACGTATGATCAACCGGAAGGAGAACCTCAAATGTGGTTCCTGCCGGTGATGTTTCTTTCACAGATATTGTTCCTCCATGTGCTTCAACCAGCCGTTTGCATACTGGGAGACCGAGTCCGGTCCCCTTTGATTTGGTGGTAAAGAGAGGTTCAAATATTCGATCCTTTACTGATGGTTGTATTCCAACCCCGGTGTCAGAGATTGTTATGCTAATACGTTCACTCGATTCAGATGTTTTTAGCGTCAATGTCCCCCCATGTTCCATAGCCTGAATTGCGTTAATGATCAGGTTTTCCATTACCCTTCTGAAGAGAGTAGTATCTACTGAAATCCTAACCCCGGGTAGGTACTGCCTCTGAACAGTGATATCCCCGGGTAACGTTATCGAGCCTAACAATTCATCAAGGAACAGCCCGGGATCAGTGAGAGAAAGGGTTGGGTTAACTTCTCGCGCGTAGTTCTGCAGATCAGACACAATTTTATTGAGATACTGGGTTTCAGATCCGATCTTGGAGAAGAGATCCGGGATTCCATGCTTATGAAGAATTGCTGCTTCATCAGGATCCATCTTTGTGATCTTGCGCGTTAGGAGGTAATTCATATTGGTAATTACCTGGAGCGGATTTCTCATGTCGTGTCCGATCATGGTAGAGAGTTCACCTATCACCGCAAACCTCTGGGCTTCTCTGAGCTGCTTGGTCCTTTCTTCAACTAGTTCCTCAAGGTGCTTTGAGTAGAGTTCAAGGCGATTTCGTGTCCGGTACAATTCCACGGCTTGTCTGATCTTCTGAGATAGATCAACATAGATCTCATCAGGAGGATGATCCGCATTCGTTGCGTGATCAGATTTCAAGGATTCACTATCCGGGACAGTGAAGAGAATGAATGGAATTTTTATGCCTTCACGCTGAAGAGCCCGGTGAAGATCAATGCCATTCATATCAGGCATGTCATAATCAGAAACAACTGCGTCAAATCCATTCTCCTTGGAAAGAGTCAGAGCCTCATGACCGGTTCCCCTGGTTAGAACAGATAGACGACTTGTTCTTTCCAGGTTATTCTTTGATATTTGTGCAAGTTCTGGGTCTGCATTAATAAGAAGGACTTTTAATGTCTCTGCAGGCCCTACCACCGATGGGTCCTCGAAGTCTGAAGGGAGGAAAGATGATGGAAGAGAATTATGGTTAAATGGATTGGAGGACATTACACTCGTGATAGTGGATATTTCGGTGGGCCTCCCTAAAAAAAGTAAGTGCTGGTCGTAGGAGTTGTGGTTATTTGGCGTATTTGGTGATAGGCAGAAAAATTCTCCAGCTTCTGATCATTATGGTTCTTTTTGGCAGCTCTGTACCAGTGTCTGGGGGAATAGGAAATACTTCACTTTGCCTACCTCAACAGGGAACCTTCTGGCTTGGGGTTCACCCTCCTGTCCAGTATCATACCACTGAAATGGATATTACTAACACAAGTATTGCTTCATTTGCACGTGCTGTAGGGAAAAAGCCGGCAATTGTGGTGTTTTCTCACGAGTGGGGTGTCAATAAGAGTTTTCCATCAAAACAGTTTGCCGATATACATGAATCTGGGGCAACACCCTGGGTCAGGTTAATGATGAGATCGGATATCCATCAGAATAAACCAGAACCACTTTTCACAATGAGCCGTATTGTAAATGGGGCATATGATGCAGAACTCAAGAACTGGGCAGATCAAGTAAAAAATCTAGGGTACCCTGTTATTGTCGAATATGGCACTGAAGTGAATGGAAAGTGGTTCTCTTGGAATGGGTACTGGACTGGAAATATGCATGGTGCAGAAAAATTCAGGGAGACCTATCGCCATATATTCCAGGTTCTTGAGAAAGAGGGGGCATCAAATCTTATCAGGGTATACCATGTGAACTGGCATAGTGATCCTGATGAATCATGGAATACTATTGCAGCCTATTATCCGGGGGATGAATTTGTTGATCTTTTTGGTGTCTCAGTTTATGGAGCACTCACCCCAAACGAAAAGAATACAAAGCCGTTTTTGGTTATGATGGATCAGTCATACCTTGAAATTACTGCATTGAACGCGAGTAAACCGATTATTATTGCAGAATCTGGGACCGATATTAACAATGAAAATGCGGATGCAGTTGTTTGGACAAAGGATGCCCTGATGGATCTGAGTAGTGGGCGATGGCCAGGTGTTATTGGAATAGTTTGGTGGAACAGTGCATGGCCAAATGATTCAGTTTCAGAGCATAATACTTCCATGCGGATAGAAGAGGATTTTAGGTTGCAGAAGGTATTACAAAACCTGATTGGTAATGATAGTCGATTTGTGAACAAAACAGATTTATCTTGTTAATTTACGCAGAACGCAAAGGAATCTTCCTATAGAACAATAGGAGCGTAGAGATTCTCCCAAGAGCTCGCGTAACTCAGTACTAGCCCCTGCGTGAGGTCTCTTAACTTCCGAGTTTGGAAAAAGACTAGGTGCACGCAATTGCTTTGGCAGCTCCGCCACCTTGGCCAAGTCAGGTATTAAGGGAGTAAGAGGGGGATGATTGTGAACCATGCAAGGATTTCACCTGGTTTTTGGGAACTGGAAGAAAAGTAAGGAGTAATCGCGGACTGAAAAAGTCGGTTCTTTACGATAATAAACCGTTTCGTGTTTAATTCCAGATACACCTCGGCAAGACAGACAAAAATCCTTCCATAACGTGTACCTGATGAAAAGTAACCCGGATATAGTTAGGGAATCGGAACTGGGTCATAGGCCTGACCATATATCCATGATGCATCAACCGTCGATACAAAAGTGTGTCTGAAATAGGTGCATGAATCAGGATAAAATTACCTTCTCCTGAAATGTACTCCAACCCCATCTTATCTAGTCCGCTCTCCACATAATGTCGCGACTCTGTTATCATGGAACGAGTGTTGCGGATATGCGATCCATCATCTTTAAGAGCACCGATTGCAGCGGCTTGTGCCAGGGCATTTACAGAATACACTGGTGAGGTGCGTCTGATAACGTCAGCCACCATGGGACTCGATGCCAGATAGCCGATTCGTAAACTTGCGAGACCGTACATTTTGGAAAATGTTCTGAATACAACGAGATTCGGATAAAGGGAGATGAGTTTGATAGCCTCCGGATAATCCAAAGCCGTAACATATTCTGCATACGCCTCATCAATAACAACTATCTGTTCACCACGAACCATATCAAGAAAATTGCAGAGTTTTTTATTGTTCCAGTACGTTCCTGTCGGGTTGTTGGGATTACAGAGATAGATAATCTTAGTCTTTTTATCTCGTGCGGTTAGTATTGCATCACTATCAAATCCATTATTTTTAAGAGGAATGAGTTTGGTTTTTATTTCTGAGAACCCTGCAACCCATTCATACACTGAAAAGGTCTTATCTGCAGTAATAATATTGTCACCAGGCTTGCAAAATGCGTGGATAATAGAATTAACACCTTCATTTGCACCATTACCAATAATAAATGAATTAATTGAAAGCCCAGAGAGTTGTGACAATCG
>NZ_DATMYY010000372.1:0-3435 GCF_035560735.1 Methanospirillum sp. | reverse complement strand
GTGTCCTGCCAGGTTCATCCTTAAAACTTATTCGCTGGGCTCCAATGGGGGACCCTGCTGAATGTCAGATCAGAGGATATAAACTTTCAATCCGAAGATCGGAGGCTGCATTGATATCGGTCTCTCAGGAAGGAGATGCATAACATTGGTCCCATTAAGTCTGATAAAAGAAGGAGACCGGGTCCAGGTTGAAAAAATTTTAGGATCAGGATACCTTGCAAGTACTCTCAGCCAACTTGGCATTATTGTTGGCGAGGAACTCATGGTTATTCAAAAAGTGAATGAATCAGTAATTATCAGAATTCGTGGAAGCAGGTATGCCCTTGGAACAGGGGCAGCGTGCATGGTTATGGTAAACCCGTTACCAGGAGCAGCATGACAGAAATGCGAATTCTTCTAACTGGAAATCCCAATGTCGGAAAAACGACCCTGTTTAATTCGCTCTGCGGGGTACATCAGCATACAGGAAATTATCCGGGTGTAACTGTTGAGATTAAAGAAGGTATCAGGAAATCAGATAATCAAACATTTCGAATATCAGACCTTCCTGGCACATACAGTCTTAGTGCATTTACTCCAGATGAACAGGTTGCACGCGATGCACTCCTCACATCTCATCCGGATGTAATTGTTCAGATAATTGATGCAACCAATATCGAACGAAATCTCTTCCTGACAACGCAACTGGTTGAGATTGGTCTTCCTGTAATCATTGCCCTGAATATGGTAGACCTTGCAGAGCAAACCGGAATTACTATTGATGGAGCATGCCTTTCAAAAAGCATCGGCCTACCGGTTGTAAAAGTTGTAGCAAGCCAGGGAAAAGGCATAGAAGAACTGGTTCAATCAATTATCCATGTATCACAGGGAAAGGAGGGGCAGAATCCGGCGCACACCCAGTATTCATCCACGATCACACAACGCCTGGAAGAGATCAGTTCTGTCCTTAAAAGTCATACACATCATCTCAGTGGACTGACTCCGGAGTACACAGCAATCAGGCTTCTTGAGGGAGACCAGAAATTATCTGAAAAACTTCATCAGGAAGGTCTGACTATTCCGGTAATTGACACCATGGATCCTGCCGCCATAGATGGATTCATCCAGGAGATCATGGTAGCCAGATATAAGACTGCTGAGCAGATAGCCGGATGTTCTGTCTCCTGCTCAATGGCCAGGATCATGCCAACTGATCTTCTTGACCATGTACTCACTCACCGGTTTTTCGGGATTCCCATCTTTCTCTCGTTCATGTGGTTTGCCTTCCAGTTAACATTCAGTGCTTCTGCTCCTGTTGCATTAGTTCTTGAGATCCTATTTGGAAGTACCAGCAAATTTGTCTCCAATCTCGGACTTGGGGAGACTGTGACCTCGTTCATCTCTGATGGAATAATAGGAGGAGTTGGAACTGTCTTCAGTTTTGTTCCAAGCATCTTTATCCTGTTCCTATTGCTTTCTTTGCTGGAAGACTCGGGATATCTGGCACGGGCAGCATTCGTCATGGACAGGCTGATGCATTCTATCGGGCTTCATGGACGATCCTTTATTCCGCTCCTCATAGGATTCGGGTGCAACGTTCCTGCTATTATGGCAACTCGGACACTTCAGAGCAGAGCTGACAGGTTCATTACCATTATCTCAATTCCATTCATGTCGTGCTCAGCACGGCTCCCGGTGTATGTTCTCCTTACAGGCGTATTTTTTGGAGCTCACGCAGGAACCGTGATATTCTTCCTGTACATCCTGGGCATTCTGGCTGCTATCGGAACTGCCCTTCTCTTCCGCAAAATGGTATTCCATGATGACCCCTCCCCGTTTATCATGGAGCTTCCCCCATATCGCAGCCCGACTCTCAAGGCTGCAACCCTGCACATGTGGCAACGAGGAAAAGAGTACCTACAGCGGGCAGGTATCGTAATCTTTGGAGGTGTACTCGTTGTATGGGTTCTCGCAAGTCTGCCATTTGGCGTTGAATACGGATCTGCAGACAGCCTTGCAGGATTACTTGGACACCTGGCCGAACCGATCTTTGCCCCCCTTGGATTTACATGGCAACTCGTCGTGGGTCTGATATTTGGTTTCATTGCGAAAGAAGTGGTTGTTGGATCTCTTGGAACACTCTACGGGGGCGAAGGTTCTCTTGCAAGTTCACTTGCAGCAGACCCGTCACTAGGTCCGGTAATCGCTCTTTCGTACATGGTATTTGTTCTCCTCTACCTCCCATGTGTTGCAACCCTTGGAGTTATTAAACAGGAGATGGGATCCTGGAAATGGACCGGAATCGCTTTGGGATGGGGAATTCTGGTGGCGTTTATCTTTGCCTGGGCAGCCCGGATTATTGGATCGTTCATCATTGGAGCATAAGATGTCAATAAACAAGCTTCCACTCAAAAACCTGTATGCCTGGACTATAGTTCTCACCGCGGTCACGATGATAGGAGGCATACTCTCGATTATTTCAGGCATTGGAATTGAGATAACAATTCCTGTAGCACCTGACATCCCGGGAGGCATAATCCTCCTCCTTCTCGGTTTGCTTCTCGCGACCGGCCTTTACGAAGGAATGCATGATCATACACGATGGGTACAGTTTGGATACACCGGAATCATCCTCATCCTGATATTCGGAGTCTGTACTGTGATAATATCGGGAGCAAATCTTCTCTCACTGATGCTGGAGGGTGAAGAAACAGACCCGGTATCCATCCTCTATTCCGGGTATGTATGGGCAGCAATACTCGCTCTGCCCATATATCCAGGATTAAAGACGCTTCTCTTTGGTTGTTCACAAGATGGTGCTTTCTCATGAGCGAGGGGCTTGAGGTCCTGGGATTCATTCACTACCAGGGTGGTTGTATGCTCTCTGATATCTGTTCAGAACTGAACCTTCCACTCAGTTCTGTTCATGGCTGGATATCCCTGCTCTGCAGCACGGGATACCTGAAACGCTGTGAAGCGGAAAATGGATCCTGTCCATGCGAAAAGAGTGGGAAAAGATGTGTGTCATGCAGTTGTTCATGCAAAGCAACTCAAGTCGGAATTCCCGTCAGAATCGAGGTTACAGAGCGGGGAATGGATCTGTTCAGAAGGAATAAACAGAA
Organism: Methanospirillum sp.; assembly: GCF_035560735.1. Taxonomy (GTDB): domain Archaea; phylum Halobacteriota; class Methanomicrobia; order Methanomicrobiales; family Methanospirillaceae; genus Methanospirillum. The sequence goes on along the minus strand of NZ_DATMYY010000372.1, from coordinate 334 downwards.
AATAGGTAAAACTAAAATTATCCCAGACGATGGAAAACTATCTTAAGACAATCTTTGCCTTAAGCCAAATTCGCGGATATGCAAGAATAAGTGAAATAGCAAAAGATCTTCATATCTCACCTTCTTCTGCTGTTGAGATGATTGGCAATATTACTGCTCTTTTACTTGTGATGTGGAAACGGTATGAAGATGTTTTTCTGACACCTGAAGTTATGGTACACGGGGAAATTATTCATAAACCCGATATCCAATTTAAATCCACTGTCTCTTTCAATATATCACCTCTAACAGTTTTTCGCTGAAATTACCAGAAAGGATATAACTCCTTCATTCT
>NZ_DATMYY010000371.1:0-16654 GCF_035560735.1 Methanospirillum sp. | reverse complement strand
GTAGGGAGGACGACTATATAAAAATTATTGTTTTTGTTTGAATCTATTCACCGGTTAGAGCCGTGCAAACTTTGCTGAATATATCCCAGGCATTCCCCGGATGGCTTCCATAACTCCTTCAGGAACATCACCGTCAACATTCAGGACCATGATTGCTTCTTCTCCGGCTTTGAATCTTCCAACCTGCATTCCAGCGATATTAATCTGACTTTCTCCGAGAATGGTAGAAGCACGCCCGATAACTCCTGGCTTGTCCAGATGACGTGAGATGATGACCGCGCCTTCTGGGATCATATCCATCGTGTATCCAGCGATAGAGACAATCCTGCTTCCTCCCTGATAGAGAACAGATCCTGAAATACAGAGATTTCCTGTATCAGTCACTACATTCATTGTCAGGAGGTTCTTGTATCCAGCTGACTCGGCAGTCTGGGTTTCAGACACAGAAATACCCCGGTCCTGGGCTACTACCGATGCATTGACCATGTTCACCGGGAACCGGAGAATGGGATCCAGAAGGCCCTTGATTGCCATATGAGTGATCAGTTTTGATGATGGCCCAATCGATCCAAGTTCTCCACCATAGATCATCTCAAGTTTCTGTATCCTGCCATCAGCGATCTGGACCAACAGGCGACCCATCTTCTCGGCTAGGATTGCAAACGGCTGGATAGAATCATGAAGGTCTGCAGGAATAATTGGCGCATTCACAACATACTTCGCACTTCCGCCAGTCAGGACTTCAAGACACTGCTTCGCTACCGAGATAGAGACATTCTTCTGTGCCTCGACAGTGCTTGCACCCAGATGTGGCGTGGTAATGATTCCGGGAATGCCAAGGAGCGGGGAATCCTTAGGAGGTTCTGACTCAAAGACGTCGATCGCTGCACCGGCAACCTTCCCTGATTTTACAGCATCAGCAAGCGCCTGTTCGTCGATGATTCCGCCACGCGCGCAGTTGATGATCCTGACCCCGTCTTTCATTGTCTTGATGGTCTGTGAATTTACAATATGACGGGTCTCTTTGATCAGGGGGGTATGAACCGTGATGATATCTGCCTGCTTGAAGAGATCTTCAAGACTCATCGACTGAATACCCATCGCTGCAGCCTTCTCTGTAGTGATGAAAGGGTCATATCCGATAATTTTCATGTCAAAGGAAGAGGCCCGCTTTGCAATCTCTCTTCCAATTCTGCCAAGACCCACAATACCAAGAGTCTTCTCGTTCAGTTCAACACCCATGAACTTGGACCGCTTCCACTCACCTGCCTGCATTGATGCATTTGCCTGTGGTGTATTTCGGCAGAGAGAGAGCATCATTGCCATGGTATGCTCTGTCGCAGCCAGCGTGTTACCCTCAGGGGCATTCGCAACGATGATTCCACGCTTTGTTGCGGCCTTCATATCGATATTGTCAACACCAGCCCCGGCCCTGCCGATGAACCGCAGTTTTTTACCTGCCTCAATTACTCTCTCGGTAACCTGCGTACCGGAGCGGACCAGAAGAGCATCATAGTTCTCAATGGTTGCAACAAGCTCATCCTCTGATAAACCAGTCTGCACATCAACCATCACCTTCTCTCTGAGAATTTCTATACCCTCTTCTGCAAGATCGTCACTAACAAGAACGTTAAATTTCACAGTACTCATTACTAGGTCGCCTGAAGATGACTTGATGGTTGTCATCTGAAAGCAGTTTCAGGATAGATAACGGCAGGATATCAAAGAGATTAAAAAAAGTCAATGGTGAAAGAGGTTTGTCTGAAAATCACGGTCAACGATTGTGATACACCGGTTATCACATACCTCATTGGTGATCTCAACCGGATAACAGCCGGTAAGACACCCAAGACAGAGATCTTCCTGTGGGATCCCGATTGCTTCTACAAGTGCAGAAACCGAAAGGTAGTGAAGTGATGTCGCGGTGATACTTTTGCGAACTTCCTCAACATCCTTGTCACTGCCGATGAGTTCAGTCCGGGTAGGCATGTCAACCCCCAGGTAGCATGGAGCCTTGATGATGGGAGAGCCGATCCTCATATGAATCTCTTTTGCCCCTGCATCCCTCATCGTTTCAATGATTCTCCGGGAAGTTGTTCCCCGCACAATTGAATCATCAACCAGAACCACCGAGCGGTTATTCAGGTGATCAGGGATAGGATTGAGTTTGATCCTTACAGCCTGTTCACGCTTTTTCTGGGTTGGCATGATAAATGTCCGACCCATATACCGGTTCTTTATCAGACACTCCTTAAAGGGAATGCCGGATTGCTCAGAGAAACCTACTGCATACGCTGTGCCGGAGTCAGGAACCGGGCAGACAACATCTGCTTTCACTGGTTCATCATCAGAGATCTGGGCACCTATCTTTCTGCGCACATCATACACGAGCGAGCCGTCGAGACGTGAATCCGCTCTCGCAAAGTAGATGTACTCAAAGACACAGTGTCCCCGATGTCGTGCCTCGGCAATCTGCTTAGACCTGACTCCATCCTGATTGATGTGAATCATTTCACCAGGATATACATCGCGCTCAAGTGTTCCAGCCAGCGCATCAATGGCTACACTCTCTGAACAGATGACATACGAATCACCAGCCTTGCCAAAGCAGAGCGGGCGAATACCATGAGGATCACGAAACGCATAGAGATCTCCATCGTACATCATCACAACCGAGTACGAGCCCTTCAGACACTCCATGCACTTGCGAACAGCGTCTTCAATAGTGCCGCCTTTCCTGATCTCTTCGGTTATGATCTTAGAGATGATCTCAGTATCAGAGGTAGACCAGAATATCTGCCCCTTATCCTCGAACTTTGTCCGAAGATCACGGTAGTTGACCAGGTTGCCATTGTGGGCTATTGCAATCACATGTCCGCGGAAACTGAAAAGAAACGGCTGGATATTCTCTGGCCGGTTCTCTCCGGTTGTTGGATACCGGACATGGCCAATACCTACCGAACCGGAAAGCGAACTGAGTGTAGCCTCTGAAAAGACTTCTGATACAAGGCCATTACCTTTGAACTTACACAGTCCGCTTCCGTTAAAAGTGGCAATCCCGGCACTTTCCTGACCGCGATGCTGAAGCGCGTACAGCGCATAATAAAGAGAAAAGGAGACGTCGGCACAATTACTGATGCCAACGATACCGCACATGATTAATGAGTTGCTTCTTTTGGCCGCTTGTTAATCCAGCGGTATCCACGAAGTCTTGGGCTCCGTCCAAATCCACATGAAGAACATATCTTGTGTCTCTTGTGGTAGGACATCTTTCCACACCGCCGGCAGGTGATGTGGGTCTGCGTCTGACGCTTTCCGCGTGATGGTGTTCCTTTTGACATAGACTCGTTACCTCTTATTGAACTGACGGGGAGATGTAGATGACATTATCGCCGCGGATAATCAGGGTGCCGATACTTGCAGGCTGCCCGTTTATCTCCTCCTCTGCCTTATCGAGGACGAGGTTCATGTGGACATCATATCCCTGCAGGACGCCCCGGATTTCACGTCCGCCTTTCAGAGATACCAGTACCGGTTGCCGGTTGAGGACCTGATCTAAAATATCCATAGGTCTTTTGGTCATATTACTACCCTGTGTAACTCGAGATGAGTGAATAGATTGAGAGTGGACGGTACTTAAACATTTTCCGAATCCACCCTCCGGGTTTCAGGCCCGTTATCTACAGACATATATGGGTTTGATCATCAAAATGATACCTGATATATGGGTAAAATAATTGCAAAACGGCGCCATCCGATCAGGAAGTCACAGGTTGCTGAACTCATCGAGTCTCTGAACGAGGAGATAGGGGCGTCTGCTGAACTCTTTACTGCCAAAACCATCGAGGTGCTTGAGACAGGTACGCAGCTCCACATTTATCTCGTTGATAAAGAACCGCTGCTTCTTGAGAAAGACGGTGTTCTCTTTCCAAGTCTTAAGGGCGCACTTGCAAGACCCTTTCCTGAAAGACGCATAGTCGTTGACATGGGTGCAGTTTCATTTGTCATAAACGGTGCAGACATCATGCGCCCGGGAGTTAAATCAGTGAGCCCTGATGTAAAAGCAGGAAGACCTGTTCAGATAGTTGACGAACGTCATGGAAAACCGCTGGCCCTTGGAATTGCCCTCTTCGATGCTGAAGACCTCATGGCACAGGAGAAAGGCAAGGTTATCAAAACATTCCATCATGTCGGAGATGAGATCTGGACCGTTGAACTCTGATACAGGAAATTCGCCGGAAAATACCACGGAAACCAGCATCTTTAATATTGAGCACACAAAAAGGTTTTGTTATGGGACTTCGTGACCTTATCTTCAGGCCCAAAGATAACAGTGATCCTGACCAGTATAAAGAACTCCCCCTGAAGGATTACGAGGGTGAGAATCCTGCACTGCTTGTAAAGGTGGCAACCGTCACCAGCCTGCGGGAGAGCCAGATAGTTAAGGATCAGATCTATGATGGCGATATCGTTATAGTTGATATCAACCGGCTCAAGATGGACAAGATCAATTACGAGCGGGTGATGAAGGACTTTTACCAGGTTGCGCGTGATGTTGACGGAGATATCGTCGGTCTCGGGGACCAGCAGTATGTAATCATCACCCCCCGCAATGTCAAGATATCACGCGACCGGATCGGTGGCGGTGCCTGAGTGCGTCAGGAGGTCAGGGGAGCCTGCCCGGCCTGTGGTGAAGAGGTCGAATATCTCTATGAGACCGAAAATATACCCTATTTCTCCGAGATCCTGATCATCACATGCTCCTGTCCACTCTGCGGTTACAGATTTTCCGATGTCCAGTCTCTGACTTCCCGCGAGCCCGTGCGGATAGAATTCCCTGTCACATCAGAAGAGGATCTGATGGTCAGAGTTGTCAGAAGCACACAGGGAGAGATCCAGATACCTGAGCTTGGTGTTGAGATCACACCAGGTCCTGCATGTGAGGGTTTTGTCTCCAATGTGGAGGGTATCCTCATGCGAATTGACAAAGTCCTTGACGGTGCGATCATCGATGGCGATGATGAACAGCGCAGAAATGCAATGGATCTCAAGGAGAAGATTGCACAGGTAAAAACCGGATCATTTCCGATAACCCTAATCATTATTGATCCAATGGGTAACTCTGTGATAGATTCAGATCGAGCGAAAAAAGAGTCCTATGATATCTGTACCGATTCGCTCTGATTTAAGAGCTATCGGATCTCTTTTCCTTTCAGCAATACACCCGGCTGCTCGGTGACCCTGCCGACAATTTTTGCATCTGGGAAGATAGAACTGACTGCTGCCACACCTGATTCAGGTACAATGCAGACATATCCCATCCCCATGTTAAAGGTCCGATACATCTCACTGTCAGAAATTTTCCCTTTCTCCTGGATCCAGCGATAGATCTCCTGGGGCTCGAGCGGTGTATCGACAGAGAACCCATACCCGGAGAGTCGGGTAAGATTGAGGAGACCGCCACCGGTAATGTGACACATGCCATGAACCTGAGTAATAGCAGTGAGTTTCAGAACTTCAGCATAGATACGAGTTGGAGTGAGCAGGATTTCTCCGATTGTCCGGCCATTACTGAGTCGTTCATCATATGAACCATGCTCAGTAACCATCCTCCTGGCAAGTGTCAGACCGTTGCTGTGGATACCAGACGAGGGGATGCCAACAATGAGGTCTCCCGGGACAACCTTCTCACCGCTTATCACCTTATCCTTCTCCTGAATTCCAAGGCAGGCACCGGCAAGGTCTAAACCCTGAACTAATCCCTTCAGAGTGGCGGTCTCACCCCCGACAATTGAGATATTGGAAAGGTGGGCCCCCTCGTTTAAACCAATTCCAATCTGTTTCATCTGTTCAAGTGAGAGAGCATTTGTTGCAACATAATCGACAAACGCCACAGGCTCCAGGTTCATGACATAGAGGTCGTTGACATTCATCGCGATGCAGTCTATCCCTACAGTTGACCAGTCTTTCAGTTCATCGGCGATGAGCATCTTGGTGCCGACCCCGTCAACTGCAAGTGCAAGGACATGGGAGCCAAAATTTACAAACCCGGCAAAATGACCGATGTCTGAAGCCATCTGGTATTCGCCGTTTCGTTTGAAAGTCAACTGAGAAACCAGCGCCTTTACAGCCTGGGCCTCAAGGTCAATATCAACCCCGGCTTCCCGGTACGCATCCTTATTGTTGTCTGTCATCAGCATTCCTCACACTTGGTAGAGAGTTCAAACTCTTCATGGAGGACCATCACAGCTCTGGGTCCGTCCTCCTGTTTTACCACAAACGATATGTTTACCTCAGAAGAGCCCTGCGAGATCATCATAGCATTAATCCCGGCTTTTCCAAGAGCAGAGAACGTTCGTCCGGCTGTCCCGGCCATACCAGCCATACCTGAACCAACAACTGCGACAGCACATACATCTTCGTTTGCAGTGATCTCCCTGAAGACACATCGCTCCTTCAGCGGTTGCAGGGCATCCTTGGCAGTCTGTACTTGCTTTTCTTCGATGATTAGAGAGATATTTGCTTCAGAAGAGCCCTGGGAGATCATCATCACGTTGATCTGATTCTCAGCAAGGATAGAGAAGATATGCTTGGCTACCCCCGGTCTTCCAATCATCTGGGCACCGGTGATGGTGATGGCTGCCACTTTGTCAATGAAGGTAATGGCCTTCACCACCCTCGTCTCACGACGCTCACCCTTCTCAATGCAGGTACCCGGATAAGAAGGATTGAAGGTATTCTTCACCCATACGGGGATATTCTTCTGCATTGCAGGCTCGATCGAGCGTGAGTGCATAACCTTGGCTCCAAAGTAGGAGAGTTCCATAACCTCGATATAAGAGATCCTGGGGATTACACGCGCATCTTTGACCAGTCTGGGATCAGTGGTCATAATTCCATCCACATCAGTCCAGATCCAGATCTCATCTACCATGAGTGCAGCACCAAGAATAGCGGCTGTGTAGTCTGAACCGCTTCGCCCAAGAGTGGTTACAACACCCTTCTCAGTAGATCCCATGAATCCCATAACCACCGGGACAGAGGTTGCGATGAGAGGTTCAAGACGGGAGCGAATCCGTGCTTCTCCAGCTGGCAGCGCAATTGCATCACCGTGGTTGCCAGTTGTCAGAATTCCAGCCTCACATCCGTCAAGGGCCAGAGAAGAGATCCCCCGTTGCCTGATTGCAGCACTGATTATTGGTGCATTCAACCGCTCCCCAAATGAGATCACATAATCGCGTGATCGGGAGGTAAGTTCCCGCAGATGAAAAACAGCATGGAGAAAATCATGGAGGTTGTTAATCGCCCTGATAATAACCTCGCTTGTTTCAGAATAATAATCAGGAGCGACCGCCTGAAGGGTGGTCAGGTGAGTGGATGTAAGATATTCGACAAGGATGCTCACTGCCGAAGTGTCTCGGGAGCTGACCATCTGCTCTGCAGTCTCAATGATCCGATCAGTTACACCGCGCTGTGCCGAGACCACGACCACCATTTGATCACCTTTTGCCAGATGACTGGTGATGATATCCATGGTCTTGCCAACGGCATCAGCATTCTGGACAGAGGTCCCCCCAAATTTCATTATGAGCTTCATTCAGCCGCAACTCTCATACTAAGTACTTTTTATCTCATTTTAGGATGCACCCTACTATTAAGATGAAGGTCAGGGAGATCATCAGTTCGCATGTTCTGGTCATCGGAAGCGGTGGCGCCGGAGTCAGGGCTGCCATCGAAGCATCGGCACATGGAGAGTGTGTTCTGGTCGCAAAGACCATTGCCGGAAAAGGTGGCTGCACCATCATGGCAGAGGGCGGGTATAATGCCGTCCTGAACTGCGATGACAAAACTGATGATCACTTCGCTGACACCATGAAAGGGGGAGCCTTCCTCAATAACCTAGAACTTGTCAGAACTCTTGTAACCGAATCACCAGAAAGAATCCGGGATCTCCTCTCCTGGGGAGCCGTTTTTGATGTCACAGGCGAATGTTCCCTGGCTCAACGTCCATTTGGAGGACAGTGTTTTCCTCGGACCTGTTTTGCAGGTGACCGCACAGGCCATGAGATGATGATCACCCTGATGGATCGCCTGGCAGCAACACAGGTCAGAATCTGTCATGAGGTGACGATCATATCTTTGCTCTGTGAGGGTGGGCGGGTTATCGGTGCTGCCGGTCTCAACAGAAATGGAGAACTCATTGAATTTCTTGCCGACGCAGTGGTCCTTGCAACAGGTGGTGGAACCCGGGTGTATGATATTTCTACCAACTCAACAAGCGGAACCGGTGACGGGTATGCAATGGGATTTCGCGCAGGTGCAGAACTCATCGACATGGAACAGGTCCAGTTCCATCCCACTGGTGCCGTGTATCCTTGGGATGCCCGGGGCCGTCTTGTGACAGAGGCAGTCAGGGGAGAGGGAGGTGTTCTAAAAAACGCGCTCGGCGAGCGGTTTATGACCCGGTACGATCCCCAGCGGATGGAACTCTCAACCCGTGATGTTGTAGCACGGGCTGCAGCCACTGAGATCAGGGAAGGACGTGGAACACCACACGGCGGTGTCTGGCTTGATATTTCACACCGCTCTTCTGAAGAGATAGAAACCAGGCTTCCAACTATGCTTGAACAATTCCTGATGTTCGGCGTTGATATTCGGAAAGAACCGATGGAAGTCGCACCCACTGCGCACCATATCATGGGAGGTCTACGCATCGATCCTGAATGCAGAACATCAGTGCCTGGTCTGTTTGCCTGTGGTGAGGTTGCAGGAGGTGTTCATGGTGCAAACAGACTTGGTGGCAACGCCCTTGCAGAGACACAGGTGTTTGGGAGAAGGGCTGGTGACTCAGTTGGTAAAGAGCCGGTCCGCGAGAAGAACCTGAACAATTCTGCAATCCAGCCGGTGATCAAGACTCTCATGGAATTTTCTGAAGGACATAATCCTGCTCATGAGGTACGGGCACGACTTCAGGAGGCGATGTGGAACGGGGCAGGAATATTCAGGAACAAGGATGCACTTCAGCAGACCTTAAGCGAGATTGACTCACTTGACCAGGTCAGGATGAAAGCCACAATTCCGGAAGAATTTGCAGAATGCTGTATTGTGAAAAACATGATGACTACCGCCCGCCTTATCGTGCGTTCTGCCCTGACTAGAGAGGAATCTCGCGGTGCCCATGTCAGGACTGACATAACCCAGGATTGGGATAATGCATCCTCCCCCTTCGGTCACACTCATATCAGCCAGAAAGGTGTCTCGATAGAACACAGGGAGGCAGCATGATCAACCTGAATGTCCGGGTTTCACGATTTGATCCTGCAAGAGATCAGAAACCGCAAACAGAACAATACACTGTTGATGTGAATGAAGGAGCACGCATTCTCAATGTTTTGCAGGCGATCCAGAGCCAGGATCCCACCCTTTCATTCAGGTCCAGTTGTCGTGCAGGTCAGTGTGGAAGTTGTGCAGTCAGGGTCAACGGTGAGCCTGCTCTTGCCTGCATGACCGAGGCAACAGACGGGATGCTCATCGAACCACTGGATCTTCCTGTAATCAAAGACCTGGTTGTTGAACTTGTCAGGGGTATCAACTCAATCCCCCGTATCCGCCCTTGTGACTGTCATGATATCCCGGATCCTGCACTAATTGCAAGACTAAAACCACTCCGTGATTGCATTGAGTGCCTCTCATGTGTTTCAGCCTGTCCAGCGATGAAGGTGACAGAATTTATTGGACCCACCTCAATGCGTGCACAGATGAGGATCGCTCTTGATCCTCGTGAGACAGGAAACAGGATCAGGGATGCAATCACCCAGGGACTTTTCACCTGTACCAGTTGCCAGAGATGCCGGGTCGTCTGCCCGAAAGAGATCGAGATACCGGGAAAAGCGATCGAGAAACTTCGTGAGATCGCAAACCGCGAAGGACTTACTCTCCCACGGCATCAGGCAGTTGCAGATCTTGTAAAAAGAACAGGACGAAGCGTTGAGACATCTGACAAAACATTTCTCGATCAGGTCCCAGATGTCATCGAACCCTTTGGCGAGGTGAAAGGTGAGGTAGGATTTTTTGTCGGCTGTATGTTCAACGGAAGGCTCCCTGAACGTGCACTTGATCTACTGGAAGTAATGAAACGCGTCGGTATCAGAGTCATAATTCCAAAGGATCAGATCTGCTGCGGTTCGCCCCTTATAAGAACAGGACAGACCTCGTTTCTTGATGAAATCAAAGAGAAAAATATCCGGGCATTCAAGAGCCGAGGAATCACAACAGTGATGACAATGTGCGCAGGGTGTGGTTCAACCCTGAAGCATGACTATGAGACCCCATTTACTGTTAAAGATGTCACCGAAATACTGACAGGGATAGAGATTCCAGAGCCTGCCCGTCTTGATGAGATAGTGACCTACCACGATCCCTGCCACCTCATGAACGGACAGGGAATCAGTGAGCAGCCCAGAGAGCTGATCCGGAGAGTCGCAGGATCTTTTGTGGAGATGCCAGCGCAGTGCTGCGGATCTGGCGGGGGAGTCAGGTCAGGAATTCCCGAAGAGGCTGCCGCACTTGGAGAGCTGCGAAGAAGCGCCATCGAAGCGACAGGTGCTGATTCAGTAATTACGATCTGCCCATTCTGCGAATACCATATTCAGGAACATACAAAAAAACCGGTTAAAAATCTGATGACTCTCCTGCTTGACGGCTACCGGAAAAAAGAGGGTAAGTAACATCAGAATGAGCCGGCGAGATCCTGCGGAGGTGGATACATACCTTCGGTCTTTTATTCTTGAAGATGACTTTTCAGGCCAGCGTACTCTCAGCGAAGGGACAACACTTCAGGACGTCATCTCAGTTTCAGGGGAGAATGTAACCAGGTACACAAATGAGTTCTGGACAGCGCGACAGAGACAGGCTTCCAAAGTGCAGGAGATATCATACCGTGCCTGTTTCAAACCACAACTTCCCAGGTTTTTCATCAAACTTCTAACAGAGCCGGGAGATCTTGTGTATGATCCGTTTGCAGGAAGAGGAACGACATCTCTTGAGGCTGGTCTTCTTGGAAGAAAGGTGGTTGCAAATGATATCAACCCCCTCTCCCGGATTCTTACGGTCCCAAGATTTTTTATCCCTGATCCAGTAGAAGTCAAAGCAAGGCTTCTTTCAATTCCGTATAAATCCGGGTTCAAGGCTCAACGTGATCTCTCCATGTTTTATCATCCGGAGACTGAGGCAGAGATCCTTTCTCTCCGGGCGTATATCCTGAACCGTCAACATACTAGCAGCCTGGACCATTTGGATCAGTGGATCCGAATGGTTGCAACCAACCGGCTGACCGGACATTCTCCCGGTTTCTTTTCAGTATACACCCTCCCGCCAAACCAGGCAGTCTCACAAGAGCGACAGATCAAAATAAATGAGACACGGGGGCAGCAACCCACATACCGGAACACCAGGGATATTATCCTGAAAAAAACCCGGATTCTTGTGAAGGATCTAACCAGACAGGAGATCCAAAACCTTCATGAAGCGGGAGAAAAAATTCAGTTTATAACAGGAGATGCTCGACAAACACCTTCGATAGAGGAAAATTCTGTTTTTCTCACAGTTACATCACCTCCATTTCTTGATATCGTTCAGTACGCTGCTGACAATTGGCTTAGATGCTGGTTCAATGGTATTGATGAAGAGGAGATAGGAAAAAAGATAACCAAACTCCAAAAAGTGACTGATTGGACTGATGTGATGCAGGGAGTTTTTCATGAACTCTTCAGGATCACACGACCTGGTGGATGGGTAGCCTTTGAAGTCGGGGAAGTGAGGAACCGGACAGTCATGCTTGATGAGGTGATTGTCCCGGTTGGAATAAGCGCCGGGTTTACCTGTGTTGGGATTGTGGTGAACAGCCAGGAATTTACCAAAACCGCAAACATATGGGGGGTATCAAACATGGAGATCGGCACCAACACCAACCGGATAGTGCTCTTTCAAAAAGAGAGATAAACCAGATTAGTGGTTTACCATCAGATAATCAAAGGCAGACAGCGCTGCTTTTGCCCCTTCACCGGCTGCAATAATGATCTGCTTGCCTAGAACAGCAGTAACATCACCGGCTGCAAAAATACCAGGTGCATTTGTCCGACAGTTGATATCAATAACAATCTCTTTCATATAATTGAGGTTCACAAGCCCTTCCAGGAAACCAGTGTTTGGTACCCAGCCTATCTCAGTGAAGAGGCCGTCAACATTCAGCTCTTCACCCTTCCCGGAAGAACGTTCGTTGATCACGATACCACTGAGCCGATCAGTTCCTTTGAGTTCAGCCACCTCTGAACCAAGATGGATGATAATATTTGAATGGTTTTTAATCTTCTCCTCGTAAACTGCATCAGCTCGTATCTTGCTCCTGACAATAAGATGCACAGTTGTAGCAATATTGCTCATCTCAATGGCAGTCTGCAGTGCCGAGTTCCCGCCACCAACAATAGCGACGACCCGCTCTTTGAAGAGTGGTCCATCACATGTGGCACATACTGATATCCCCCTGCCGGTAAACTCCTCCTCGCGCTCAAGCCCAAGTCGCTTGGGCCGTTTACCCTGGGCGAGAATGACACTTTTCCCTTTGAACTGTTTTTCTGATGCGGTCTTAACGATGTATCCACCAGTTGTGGGAAGAAGTGATGCAATCTGATCGAGTTCGATCTTGATATCAGTCTGCCTCACCTGTTCCTCAAACTTTGACATCAGTTCATCGCCGGTGATCATCCGGTAGCCCATGTAATTTTCAATATTCCAACTCTCAAGAGCCTGACCACCGATATCTTCAGAAATGACGATGGTTTTCAGATTCTTACGAGCACAGTACAGTGCCGCAGTCATCCCTGCCGGTCCTGCACCGGCAATGATGATATCGTAGACTGAAGACACATCACTACTGCCAAACAATTCAGAGAGCCGGTTTGAATCAAAACCAACAATCACCTCATCATCAACAGTGATGACCGGTACCCCATACTGGCCGGACTTTTCAACCATCTCTTTTGCTGCCGTGCGATCGACACCAACGTCAATACTCCGGTATTCAACCCCGTATCGATCAAGAAAGGCCTTGGCTAGACGACAGTAAGGGCAGTTCTGCGTTGAATAGACGGTCACCTGTGGCATACAGGTGGATATGCAGTGGGAAGATATGAAGGTGCGGGAAAAAGGGAGTGACAGTTATGATCGTCGCGCAAACAGTACCAGTGCTAGAAGACCTGCAACAATAGGAGCACCGATCATAGGTGCTGCCTTCGTTGGTTCTGTTTTCGGGAGATCAGGAGTATTGGTCTGCTGGGACGGAGTGACCGATGCATCAATACTTCCTGATACACCGGGTGCAAAGGTCAGATCCAGACGCTGGGATTCACCGGCGTAGAGTTTGACCTTCTGTGCTGCCTCCATTCCCTGAGCACTGAAGATAATATACTGACCGATCTGCTTTTCATCACCATTTACTACAAGACGCTTGTCAAAGGTGCCTGAACCTCCATATACACCAGCATCGACAACTGTGATGTTCCCTACTTCAGTCCCGTTAATTTTGGCTGAAATGACAGTTCCTGCAGGTATAGGGGCACCATTGATCGTGGCGTTGCCATAGAACTCATAGGGCAGTGGTGGAATTGCAGACACACTACTGACAATGAAGATCAGTGATACTAGAATTATTCCGGCTTTCAGATACATGATATCAGCGTCCGAGTCTTTTGCCAAGCGGCAAGTCTCTCAGTACAATGGCACCCGGAAATAAATGGATTTGTCCCCTAGGGGTTAAGTTGCCCAGGTGCAGAGAGATAGATCCAATATCCTGCTCCTGGAACCAGAGGGGTTTTATCTGAATTTGGTCCTGAACCGCCTTTGATGATAGATTGCTGATACTGCTGATGTGCAGAATCAAACCCTACGACATATGTCCAGTCTGATAAGCATGCAAGAATGTCAGACGCTGGTTTTTGTGCCAATCCGGGTGGTCCAAAAATATTCCATCCTGATCCAAGAGAACGAGGGGATGTGGCTGGTCCCTGAACCCTGAGTGGAATGGTCAGTGCCTGTTCAGTGAAGATCCAGTATGCATTCATCGGAGAGAGAGCATCCGTCGGGCCGACTATACTCCACCCCTTCTGTGCATCATAGGTAAAGACTGAGTGCCCGGCACTTGGAACATTTCTGAACACTTCTGCGGTATCTGTTCCTGGCTGCATAATCATCGGGATACCAACAAAGTTCCAGCCAGGTACAAGTTGCAGGTTCAGGATCTGATCACCACCACTGTTCCCAACCGTGATCTGTCCGGGAATTGTCTGAGGAATAATTGCATTCCCGGCATCATCATCGAGTTGTTTAACCTCAACCATGATTTGAGTGCTTCCTGGTGATACCCCATTAAGGTTCAGTGTTGCAAGAGGTACATTTTTAGCTCCCGGACTAACAGCATCGTTCATGTCCAGAGCCCTGATGGTATAGGCAGTTCCATCACCATGTGCTGCATCAGAAAGAGTTGCCCAAGCAGGGAATGTTACCCCGGCTATTGTTGCAACCTGCGGGCTTTGAGGGTATACCGAGAAAACGTACCCGGAAAGGCCCTGATCAGCAGAGTCAAGAGAGATTGTCGCAGTACTGCTCATCCCTATTCCTGATATTGAGGCGGGAGAGATGGTGATAGTAGATGCACTACTGAATGCAGAGCACAAACCAGTAAGAAGCACAATTAATATCGCAAGGTACAATTTTTTCATCGGGAAGCCTCCTCAAACAATGCGGTGATATCCCCATAATCCAGAACTCCATTTCCATTGAAATCAAAGGCCTGGTTTGGAAGGTTTGCTTTTATCCAGTCAAAGTTATTGAAGAGTATAGGTGGATCCTGCAAGTCAATCTTCCCATTTCCATTCAGGTCTTCATATTTTCCATCATGATTAGGATCGCCGGGAATCTGAACAAACCCAGGAATCGCAACAAGGGTCGAATTTGATGTATTAGTCTGATTTGTATTTGCAGTTGCATTTCCAGGAGTCTGGTTGATGACTGTCGGAGGGATGACCAGCGTCTTATTTTCAGAACTATTTACTGGAACCGATGGTATCACCGGAGAAGTAGTGACATTCAAGACACTAGTACTGGTTGTATTATTTACCAGTTGGGGAAGTGGTGGCTGGGTTACATTCGTAGCAATGAGAGGAACTGTACCATTACCAGCACTCACATTACTTGTATTCACAGAAGCAGTCTGAACAGGTTCATTCGTTGATACATTTCCTGTACTTATCTTTACTGCCCAGAGGTCGCCATTTCCGATAATTCCACGGACGTCGCCATCAGATGAGCGTGTTGTTCCAACTACAGACAGATTCCCATCCTGCATCAGCCTGCCCCAGGACCCGCTATCATAATTACTTCCACCCAGTGTCCGCTGCCAGAGGATGGTACCGTTTCCATCAATCTCAGAGGTCCAGAGATCTGCATCGCCATGATTACCCAGAATATCACCATCTACAGAGAAGGTTTCCCCAACAAGGAAAGCGCCTCCCCGTGGAGACGGTTCTATCTTCCAGACATTATCACTGAAGTTCCCACCATACGTCTTCTCCCAGATCAAATTACCCTGGGATGAAAGTCGGAGAACCCATATGTCTCCTGCACCGTGATTAAGATGAACATCACCATCTGAAGACGCCGTCACTCCGGCAACCAGGAGATCGCCACCCGGCAGTTCTATCAGGGAATGACCCCAATCGAGTTTCGAACCACCATATGATTTCTGCCAGAGGAGAGTACCGTTTGCATCGGTCTTCATTACCCAGAGATCGCTGCTACCGTGATTTGATGTAACATCTCCATCACTGGAATAGGTATTTCCAGTCATGGCATACCCACCATCTGATGTTCTGATGATACTACTACCACTATCCCGCTTTGATCCACCAAACGTCTTCTGCCATACAATTGAACCAGTTTGATTTAGATGCAACATCCAGAGGTCTCCACCCCCATGATGACCCGTCACATCACCATCATTGGACATAGTGTACCCTACCAGCATGTAACCACCATCAGGAGTCTGGATGATATCTCCACCTTCATCAGTCATATTCCCCCCATACACATGTTTCCAGACTGGTTCACCTGAAGATGAAAGTTTAATCACCCAGAGATCGCCGTTGTCATGGTAACCTGATACGTCCCCGTTTGTCGATCCGGTAGTTCCAACGATGATGAAACTACCATCAGGGATGGTTTTTACTGAAAGACCGTAATCAGAACCATTCCCACCATATGCATGATTCCAAAGAGGTTTGCCATCCGGACCAAGCCGAACCACCCAGAGATCACCCTGACCTTTTGCCCCTGAAATATTAGCATCTTCAGAGTATGCAATCCCGGTAATGATCATCCCGTTATCTGAAGTCGTATCAACGCTATAGCCCCACTCCTCTCCAGCCTGACCGCCAAGAGTCTGCTGCCAGATAATATCTCCTGGGACTGCAGACACAATCTGGATAAGCAGTAGGAACCCGCATATAAATAGTCCTGTGAACACCTGTTTCATAGACCCTTAACCCCACATCTACAAAGATAGTTCTGAGGATATATGGGAAAAACTAATATCAAGGTTTCG